>JANNJF010000036.1:0-7020 GCA_031405715.1 Gammaproteobacteria bacterium
ATCATGAAATACCCTATACTGATGCGGCGTAACGTGCAATGGGTGTGGAAAATGACCCACAGGAATCCGCGTTGAGCCATAATAATAATGCGTATGGCGTCGTCGATAAAATTATTTAAGGTGCAGTGCCCTGCCTAAGAGCCATTAGAAGGTGCAGTGCCCTGCCTAAGAGCCATTAGAAGGTGCAGTGCCCTGCCTAAGAGCCATAATATTGACCCGGGACAAGATTTTCCGCCTACGAAAAATCAATGGAATTATCTGTCTCTTTTAGGGCCTAAAGATTAATATTCAATATAATCTGTAATGCAATACGCTGGCTCCTATACCAGCAAAGATTGCTCGAGCATACGCCCTGGAGGTGACCATGCTAAAAGATAACATCAACGTTACGATCCTTGCCTGTGAAGTCTGTCTAAGAGAAATTCCCCATTCCGTAGGGAAAAGTTGCGAAGGCCAGGATTATGTTTATTACTTTTGCGGTGACGCCTGTTATTCACAATGGACGCAGGCAACCACGGTCGATGGCCCTGTCAGCGTAATCGATAGTATTGAGCGGAATCTTGCCGCTGATCACGCCTTGGGGTAGGCCCCGCGGGTCAACTCGATAAACAGCCGTGCCAAGCCGGCATCAGCGCCGGCGGATAGCTATGTGTATGTTCTCCCGTCACAGAGGAATTCCTTCCGTCGCCAGTAGTGGTAAGATGAATGCCTTCAAGGGATAGAAGGCGACACGCTCAATGACGGATCTCTCTCAGGTATATCGTCTGTCCATCGGCGGCATGAGCTGCGCCGGTTGCGTGGCGACGGTGGAGGAGGCCCTCAAGTCGGTACCGGGGGTAAAGGACGCGAGTGTCAATTTCGCCGAGCACACGGCGACTGTCGAGGGTGCGGTGACCGCCGACACGCTGGTGGCGGCGGTGGCCAAGGCCGGTTACGAGGCGGCGGAACTGCGCGGCGCCGAAGATGAGGCGGAAAAAGAAGCCGCGGAGATGACGCACTACCGGCGCTTGCTGCGCAAGACCGCTGTTGCAGCAGCGGTCGGTCTGCCGCTGATGCTGGCCGAGCCCCTGGGCTGGCTGCCGGCGCTCGTCGACGGCCAGGTCTTCTGGTGGCTGGTGGGCGCGGCGACCTTGGGCGTGCTCATCTATTCCGGCAGTCACTTCTTTATCGGCGCGTGGAAATCCTTCCGCGGCCACAACGCCAACATGGATACGCTCATCGCCCTGGGCACCGGCTCCGCCTGGGTCTATTCCATGGCGGTCACGCTGTATCCCGGGCTGGTGCCGAGCCTGGCGCAACACGCGTACTTCGAGGCCGCCGCGGTGATTATCGCCCTGATCAATCTGGGCTCGGCCCTGGAAATGCGCGCCCGCGGCAAGACCTCCGAGGCCATCAAGCGCCTCATCGGCCTGCAGCCCAAGACCGCGCGTGTCATGCGCGACGGCCGCGAACAGGACATCCCCATCTCTGAGGTCGGTCTGCAGGAGACGCTGCGCGTGCGCCCCGGTGAAAAGATCCCGGTGGATGGCCGCATCATCGACGGGCATTCCAGCGTGGACGAGTCCATGCTCACCGGCGAGCCACTGCCGGTGGAAAAAAAAGTAGGCGACGAGGTGGTGGGCGGCACCCTTAATAAGTCGGGCAGTTTTCTCTTTAGCGCCACGCGCATCGGCAAGGACACGGCGCTGGCGCGTATCATCGAGATGGTGCGTCAGGCGCAGAACTCCAAGCCGGCCATCGGCCGCCTCGCGGACAAAATATCCTCCGTGTTTGTGCCCACGGTGCTGATCATCGCCGTCGTCACCTTCCTGGGCTGGTTCAATTTCGGCCCGCCCCCGGCACTGAGTTACGCCCTGGTCGCCACCATGACGGTGCTGATCATCGCCTGCCCCTGCGCCCTTGGGTTGGCCACGCCCATCTCTATTATGGTGGGGGTGGGTAAGGCCGCGGAATACGGCATCCTGATCCGCAATGGCGAGGCCTTGCAACAGGCCGGCCGGCTCACCACCATCGTGCTGGACAAGACCGGCACCATCACCGCCGGCAAACCCACGGTGACAACGCTGATTCCGGTCGCCGGCTGGAGCGAACAGCAATTGCTGCAACTGGCGGCCGGTGTCGAGGCGGGCTCGGAGCATCCCTTGGCCGAGGCCATCACTGCGGCGGCGGCGGCGCGCGGGCTGGTGTTGCAGCCGGTGGACAACTTCGAGGCCATTCCCGGATACGGCGTGCGCGCCACTTACGCCAACAAAACCATCCTATTCGGCAATCGCAAACTCATGCGCGACAGGAATATCGATGTCGACGAGCTGATGGACAAGGAGGCGCTGCTCGCGGCACGCGCCGAGACCCCCATGTATCTGTCCTATGGCGGCAGGGCCGTGGGCATCGTCTCGGTGTCCGACCCGATCAAGCCGGACTCGAAGGCGGCCATCGCGCGCCTGCACGCCATTGGGCTCAAGGTCGTTATGCTCAGCGGCGATAACGCCGCCACCGCCAATGCGGTGGCCAAGCAGACCGGCATCGACGAGGTGTTCGCCGAGGTGCTGCCGCGGGACAAGTCGGAGAAGGTGGCGGCGTTGCAGTTGCGTGGTGAGATCGTCGGCATGGTGGGCGACGGCATCAACGATGCGCCGGCCCTGGCGCGCGCCGATGTGGGCTTCGCCATCGGCACCGGCACCGATGTGGCCATCGAAAGCGCCGATGTAACCCTGATGCGCGGTTCGCTGCACGGGGTGCCCGACGCCATCGCCATCTCCCGCGCCACGGTGCGCAACATCAAACAGAATCTGTTCGGCGCCTTTGTCTACAACACCCTGGGCATTCCCATCGCCGCCAGCGCCTTGCTCAATCCCATGATCGCCGGCGCCGCCATGGCCATGTCGTCCGTGACGGTGGTGAGTAACGCCAACCGCCTGCGTTGGTTCAAGTCCGGGGGGAAGGACGCATGATGATCTGGGTTAACCTGGCCGGGGTAACGCTGATCGGTCTGATCATCTGGTGGTTTTGGTTATCCCATCCTCGGGCGAGGCGGGTTGAGGGCTCAGGGGTCATCGATGTGCTGGTGGATAACGGCGTATACACGCCGGCGCGCATCGAAGTGTCGAAGGGGCAGACGGTGACGCTGCGTTTTCTGCGTAAGGATGCCAGTCCCTGTGCCGAGAAGGTGCTGTTCGATGATTTCCGCCTCGCGTACGATTTGCCCCTGAACCAACCGGTGCAGGTGAGTGTGACGCCGGACCGGAGCGGCGAATTCGAGTTCACCTGCCAGATGAAGATGTATCGCGGGACCCTGGTCGTGCGCTAAGTAATTACTGAACAAGTAGCAAACACTTTCAGCTTACGTCCCCTCTCCCCCGAAAAACGCGGGGGAGAGGGGACTTGTTCAGAGGTTCCCGAGGCGATGCGCCGGGCCGCCTGGTGTTAAGGAGTGGAGGTCGGTGCAGTACGGGCGTCGGCCATAACCGACTGGTCTTGCGCCACTTCCCAGGCCTGGCCGGATCTGGCCGGATGGCGGCTGGCGGACCAGATGCCCAGTGCCAGCAACATGAGAAATATTCCTGTTAGGAGCCCGAGGGTTGAGAGGGATTTCATAGGTAGTGCCTGGTAGTGCTGATGGCGCTGAGGTTGGCCAGTTATACGCGTAGGACGTACTGTCCAGGGCGTTTATTCCCGCCACCCCGTCGCCCCGCTGTTTCACATTGACCTACGGTCGCCGATCGCCATGCCCAACAGCCCGTTTCTTTCGCCGGTGTCAGCGCGCATCTGGGACGCCAAGTACCGTTACCGGGATGCGGGTGAGACGCGCGAGCGCACTATCGAGGACAGCTGGCGGCGGGTGGCGGCGGCCCTGGCCACGGCGGAGGTGCACGATCGCGAACAGTGGGCACAGCGTTTTTACGCGGTACTTAACGACTTTCAATTTCTACCGGGTGGCCGCATCCTGGCGGGCGCCGGCACCGGCCATCAGGTCACGCTGTTCAATTGTTTCGTCATGGGTGAGATCGAAGACTCCCTCGACGGCATCTTCGACGCGCTGAAAGAAGGCGCCCTGACCATGCAGCAAGGTGGCGGGGTGGGCTACGATTTTTCCACCCTGCGCCCCGCGGGCGCGACGGCCCATCGTGTGGGCATGGTCGCTTCGGGACCGGTGTCGTTCATGCGCATCTGGGACAGCATGTGCGGCACCATTCTGTCCACCGGCGCGCGCCGCGGCGCCATGATGGCCACGTTGCGCTGCGACCATCCGGATATCGAGCACTTCATCCGCGCCAAGCAGGACGCCACACAGTTGCGCCACTTCAACCTGTCGGTGCTGGTGACGGACGATTTCATGCGCGCCGTGCGTGCGGACCAGGAGTGGTTGCTGGTGTTTCCGCGGCATGCGCGCGATACGCCGGCGGACACCGAGGTGGTCGAGCGTGTCTGGTCCGGTTCCGGCACAACCCAGGCATGTCGCGTCTATCGCCGGGTGTCGGCGCGGCAGTTGTGGGACGCTATCATGCGCGCCACCTACGACTACGCCGAGCCGGGCGTAATCTTCATCGACCGTGTGAACAAGCTGAATAACCTATGGTATGCCGAACACATCAGCGCCACCAACCCGTGCGGTGAGATCCCGCTGCCGCCGTACGGTGCGTGCGACCTCGGCTCGATCAACCTCACGCGTTTCGTGCGAGCTGCGTTTACCCCGGATGCGCGCCTTGACCTGGAGGCGATTGCCGCGACCGCCGCGGTCGCCACGCGCATGCTGGACAACGTCACCGATGTCTCGCGCTTCCCCCTGGAGAAGCAGGCGGTGGCGGCCCGTGGCGCGCGCCGCATCGGGCTCGGCATGACCGGTCTGGCGGATTGTCTTATCATGCTCGGCCTGCGTTACGGCAGCACGGACTCCCTGGAGTGCGCCAGCGCCGCTATGCGCACCATCTGTCACAGTGCCTATCGCGCCTCTATCGCCCTGGCGCGGGAGAAGGGTCCCTGCCCGCTGTTCGACCGGGACAACTACCTGCGCGGCGAATTCATCCGCCAGCTGCCGCCCGCGCTGCGTGCAGATATCCACCACTATGGCATGCGCAACAGCCATGTCACGGCGATCGCACCGACCGGGACCATCAGCCTGTTGGCGAATAACGTATCCAGCGGGCTCGAGCCGGTGTTCCGTTTTGCCTATCAGCGGCGCATGCGTGATGCGCAGGGCGCCTTGCGCCTGCACCCGGTGGAAGACTATGCCCACGCGCTGTTCCGTGAGCGCTTCGGCGACGCCGCGTTACCGCCGGCGTTTGTCGATGTGGCGGACATCCCGCCCAGCGCGCATCTGGCCATGCAGGCCGCCTTGCAAGCGTATGTGGATAGCGCCATCTCCAAGACCATCAATGTGCCGCGCGATTATCCCTATGCCGCGTTCCGCAGTCTGTACGATGACGCCTTCGATCGGGGTCTCAAGGGCTGCACCACCTTTCGCCCGAACGCCGTCACTGGAGAGGTGTTGGTGGATCAACCGGCCACGCCGCCGGCGGTGCATTGTTGTTCCGTGGAAAGAGAGGCAGACTGATACCAGGAATTACCCAAACCTTGAAGGAGAGTAGCGATGCACATGAAACCTAGAAGGATAACCGCCATCGCCCTGGTGATCCTGGGCGGACTGCTGCTGTTCCTGGCGCCGGCGACCATGGGCGGTTTGGTTCTGGTCGCCCTCGGGGTGATCATCGAGATCGTGGGTATTACTCTTGAACGCCGTGCGTGAGTTGACCTTTGGAGTGCGGGAGCTTGCTCTCACTTTGCCAAAGCGGCGGCAAGCCGCCGTTACTCCATAACTAGACCTGCTGCGCCCACAGGTCGTGCTCGCCGGAATCCGTGACCTTCACCTCGACGAACTCACCGACCTCGAGACCGTCGCCGTCCTCGATAATCACCACACCATCGATCTCCGGTGCGTCGGCGGAGGAGCGGCCGAGGGCCTCGCCCCCGGGGGTCACCTCATCGATCAGCACGGTCAGGGTCTGGCCCACCTTGCGAGTGAGCTTGTCCGCGCTGATGTCCTCTTGCAGTTGCATGAAACGCGCCTGGCGTTCCTCTTTGATCTCTTCCGGCACGGCGCCGGGCAAGGCATTGGCGCTGGCGCCTTCCACCGGCGAATACTTGAAGCAACCCACGCGGTCGAGTTGCGCCTCGTGCAGAAAGTCGAGCAGTTGCTGGAAGTCTTCTTCGGTCTCGCCGGGGAAGCCGACGATGAAGGTGCTGCGCAGGGTGATGTCCGGGCAGATCTCGCGCCAGGCGCGGATGCGCGCCAGATTGTTTTCGCTGCTGGCGGGGCGCTTCATGGCCTTGAGGATACGCGGGCTCGCGTGTTGCAGCGGCACATCCAAATACGGCAGGATCTTGCCCTCAGCCATGAGGGTCCTTCGGGGCAGCGGCAGGCACATGCCGGAGCCGCTCGCAGGATGGCTTCGTCTGCGGCCCGGAACCAACATCGATTTGGCCAACCCTCGTCGGCCACTTCCAACGGCGTGGCGTCCGTGGTCCCAGCCGGACGTCGGCTCCCTGAAGGCGTTCGCCGAGGACGTTGGGGCGAAAGCCGGCGAATGGCTCGTCTTGATACTCGATCGGGCGTCGACAGTCGATGTCCGATGTGTTTCTCGTCGGCCACAGGGTTCAGCCGATCTCGGCTACCTCGCATCGCTTGTTGGCGCTGCACGGCCGTTTGACGATGATGCGTTGGCCCAGATCGGCACCGCCGTCGGGCTCGACGTTGAGGATCGCGACTCCCTTCGGTTTCGTATCAGAGCTGCGCTCGAGTCGAGAAGGGAATCCGACCTCGTCGCGATCATCGATGAGATCATGTTCACATGAGCGTGGCGTTCACATTTCCTGCGATCCGTGCCCGAATGGGCTCGACCGACTATTTCCAGGTAGCCGTCTCAGCTCGCGACCTCGCCTCCGTGGTCATTCCCGTGAACGAACTGACGGAGTGGAAGCAATGGAGCATCAGCGAACGCTTTCAGCGTGAGCTCGCGATGCGTC
>JANNJF010000037.1:0-2407 GCA_031405715.1 Gammaproteobacteria bacterium
GCCGCCGTCGCGAGCGCCGATCGAACGTCGGCATGTGCGCGATCCTCCAGCGCGATGAGACGACCCCCATCATCATCGCCAATGAGGGGTATCGTTCCGTCGGGTCGCGTGAGATCCGCGAGCCGTGCAGCTGATGCGTTCCCTCAACATCAACGGCCTGTTTGTCGTGGACCAGGATAATCGCGTCACTGGGGCACTCAACATGCAAGACCTGCTCAAATCGGGGGTAGTCTGAATGAGCGACGATTTCCCCCTCTGGTTCGACATCACCCCCGCGGTCGCGCAACAGGCGGCGCCCATCAAGCTGGTGCTGTTCGACGTCGACGGAGTGCTCACCGACGGCCGCTTGTTCGTCGATAACAACGGCGAGGAATACAAGGCCTTCAACTCACGCGACGGCCACGGCATGAAAATGCTGCAGCGCAACGGCGTCGCCATCGGCATCATCACCGGCCGCACCTCCAAGATCGTCGAACACCGTACGCGTGAACTCGGCATCCAGCACGTGCGTCAGGGCTGCCAGGAAAAACTACCGGCGTACGAACAGTTGATCCAGGAGTTGGGACTGCAGCCAAGCCAGGTGGCGTTTGTCGGCGACGATCTGGTGGATCTGCCCATCATGCTGCGCGTCGGTTTGGCGGTGGCGGTGCAGGACGCCCATGCCCTGGTGAAGAAACACGCCCATTGGATTACGCCGAGCGCAGGCGGCCGTGGCGCCGCGCGCGATCTGTGCGAGCTGATCATGCTGGCGCAAGGGACGCACGCGGCGGAAATGCAACGTTATCTTTGAACACCGGCCGGCCAGCCGCTGGTAAGGACATGACCTGGGATAGCAACAAGATCATCATCGCTGTCGCGCTGCTGCTGCTGCTGGCGCTGTCGCTGTGGCTGCCGAACGCGCTGGTCAAACCGGTCATCGGCCTCAGCAGCGCGCCGCGCCACGAACCGGACTATCATGCGGAGAATTTTACCTCGACGATGATGAGCGCTCAGGGCGAACCGAAATACGTGCTGCGTGGACGCAAGATCACGCATTTCCCGGACGACGACACCGCGTTACTGGAACAACCGCAGCTTACCCAGTACGCGCCCGGCGCGGCCCCGATCCACACCACGGCCGATCGTGGCAAGATCTACAACCATGGCAAGGAGCTGCTGATGCTGGGCAATGTACGTGTGACTCGCGGAAAAGACCCGGCCGGACCCGGCGGCGAAATCAGCACCCAAGAACTGCATGTGGTATTAAACTGATGAAAATATCCGTTCTCACCTGGCGCGTCGTCACGCTCGCCCTGCTGAGCGCACTGTCGGCGTGCGCCCATGACGCTACACAAAGCGCCGTGCCGGCCGTGGCCCTACCCGCCGTAGCTACACCTACACCCGCTGAAACCACGCCCGCCGAAACCACGCCGCCTCAAGCTGAACCGGCGGCCGTCCCCGGCGACGTGGGTCGCCCAAGCAGGCCCCCCGACCACGAACAGCCAATACACATCAAAGCCGACCGCATCGAAATCAATCAGAAGAAATCCACCACGCTTTATATCGGCAGGGTGAGCTTCACCCAGGGCGGCCTGCGCATCAGCGCCGACCGGGCCGAGGCCAGCTACAAGGGCGACAAGATCGACACCGTTACCGCCAGCGGCAAGCCCGTCACCCTTTTCCAGAAAGGGGAAATACCGGGGCAGGACCTGCACGCATCGGCCCTACGGCTCGAATACCATGCGCTCGACAACAAGGTCGACCTGTTCAACGAGGTGCGCCTGCAGCAAGGTGCCAACCTGGTGTTGTGCAAAACCCTGCATTACGACCTGGCGGAGAGCACCCTCAGTGCCGAGGGCGACGGTGCCGACAGCCGGGTCACGGTGACCATCGAATCCAGCAGCATCGAGAAACCGGCCCCGACCAAGCCCGTCCCCGGCACGCAGAAACGGAGCCGCCCATGAGCACCCTGAGTGCCAAAGGCTTGAACAAACAGTACAAGGGGCGGCAGGTGGTCAATAACGTTTCCGTCGCCATCGGGAGCGGCGAGGTCGTTGGCTTGCTGGGGCCGAACGGGGCCGGTAAGACCACCTGTTTCTACATGATCGTCGGGCTGATCCCCCTGGACAGCGGCTCCATCTTCATCGATGGCACGGACATTAGCACCTTACCCATGCACCGGCGGGCACGCCAGGGTATCGGCTATCTGCCGCAGGAACCGTCGGTATTCCGCAAGCTCACGGTCGAGGACAACATCCTCGCGATCCTCGAGACCCAACCCGGCCTGACAGCGGATGAACGCAGCCACCGGCTGGAAGAGCTGCTGCAGGAACTGCACATCACCGAACGCCGCAACACCCTGGGCATGAGCCTGTCCGGCGGCGAACGCCGGCGCGTGGAGATCGCACGCGCCCTCGCCACCCGTCCG
>JANNJF010000038.1:0-2328 GCA_031405715.1 Gammaproteobacteria bacterium
GCACGACGTGCCAGAACGTGAGAGCAGCTACCCATTGTTGGCCCGCGGGAGCGAGCTCCCTTTAATACAGCGGCGGCGAGCCGCCGCACTCCATATAATCGCTCGCTTCGGCATCGCCAGCCCGCGACAAATCCTTTACACTTTTCCGCTACGGCCTGCGCGCCGGTCCAACTCAAACACGACAACCAGCAGGATCCGACCTTAACCTATGCCAGACCCCCAACCCGCGACGACACCCAAACTGGGCAAGGGCATGCTGTACGTCGCCTGGCTGCTGGCCCTGGGTCTGCTTACCTGGGGCTTTAACGGCTGGCTGGACAAGGCACGCAATCCCAATCAACACCCCGTCAGCCTGACCAGTGACGCGGCACGGGAGGTCCGGCTGCTGCGCAACCGCTATGGTCACTACAACGCCAGCGGTCGTATCAATGGTCAGACCGTGGAGTTTATGCTGGACACCGGCGCCACCGCCGTCGCCGTCCCCGGTCGTCTGGCCAGCCGCCTGGGGCTGACCCGTGGCCCGGCGATGCACATCCAGACCGCCAACGGCACGGCCACGGCCTATGCCACCCGCCTCGACAGTCTGCAGTTGGGGGAAATAGAAATGCACGACGTCAAAGCCCACATCAGCCCGTCCATGGACGGCGACGAGGTGCTGCTGGGCATGAGCGTGCTCAAACATTTGGACTTCAACCAGCAAGGCGATACCCTGACCCTGCGCCAACGCCCCACCAACCCATAAGGAAGAACAAGTGGAAACCTGGATCGTCGACCTCACTGCCCTCACCGACAAACTCTCCGGCCTGTTGTGGAAAAACTGGATCACGCTGGGCGTGTTGCTCGGCACCGGGGTCTACCTCACCCTGCGCCTGCGTTTCGTGCAACTGCGCGGTTTCGTGCACGCGTTTCATCTGGTGCAGGGCAAATACAGCAGCCACAAGGACGTCGGCGAGGTGTCGCATTTCCAGGCGCTGTCCACCGCCCTGTCCGCCACCGTCGGCACCGGCAACATCGCCGGCGTGGCCACGGCCATCGCCCTGGGCGGCCCCGGGGCGATGTTCTGGATGTGGGTGACGGCCTTCATCGGCATGGCGACCAAATTTACCGAGTGCACCCTGGCGTTGAAGTTCCGCGAGGTAGATGCGGAGGGGCGCGTGTCCGGCGGGCCCATGTATACCCTGTGGCACGGCCTGAAGATGCGGCGCCTCGCCACCCTCTTCGCCAGCTTCGCCCTGATCGCGTCCTTCGGCATCGGCAACATGGTGCAGGCCAATTCCGTGGTGGACGGCATCGGATTCATTTTTCCCGAGATGAAACAACACGCCTGGCTGCTCGGCGTGGTCATGGCGGTCTTGGTCGGTCTGGTGATCCTTGGCGGCATCAAGCGCATCGCCAACGTGGCCAGTGTGCTGGTGCCGTTCATGGCCATTTTCTATATCAGCGCAGCACTGCTGGTGTTGGCCAACCACATCGGCGATATCCCCGCGGCGCTGTTCACCATCCTCAACCACGCCTTGAATCCCTGGGCCATGGGCGGCGCCGCCGTGGGCGAGGCCATCCGCTGGGGTGTGGCGCGCGGGTTGTTCTCCAACGAGGCCGGCCTCGGGTCCTCGCCCATGGCGCACTCCGCCGCCCGCACCAACGAACCGGTGCGCGAAGGGCTGGTGGCCATGATGGAGCCGTTCATCGATACCCTGGTGATCTGTTCCATGACGGGTCTCGTCATCGTCGTGACCGGTGCGCACCTGAGTCGCCCGGAGGATGCCGTGGGTGCAGCACTCACCGCCTATGCCTTCGGCCTCACCCTCGGACCGAGCGGCGCCTGGGTGGTGGGCATCGGGCTGATATTGTTTGCCTTCTCCACCATCATCTCCTGGTCGTATTATGGCGACCGTGCCGCCAAGTTCCTGTTTGGCGAGCGCGCGGTCCAGCCCTACCGCGTGCTGTTCACCCTGCTGGTGGTGGTGGGCGCCGCCGTGCCGCTGCCCTTGGTGTGGAACGTGGCCGACATCATGAATCTGCTCATGGCCCTGCCCAACCTGCTCGGCCTGATCCTGCTGGCCGGTCTGGCGCGTCACCTGCAGAAGGATTATTTTTCACGCCCGCACCGGCGCACCGACTGAAGCACTGACAGGCAGTTAAATATAAACACCCGGTTTTGTAGTTTTGTAGGGTGGGCATCGCCCACCATCAGGAGTGTCGGTTGCCGTGCTGTGGTGGGCGATGCCCACCCTACAAACTACCACGATGTAGGGTGCGCCCTGCGCACCCATCAACAAAATCCGGTCGCAGGGCGCACCCAAACACATGTTTGGCAGGCACTACCAT
>JANNJF010000039.1:0-13397 GCA_031405715.1 Gammaproteobacteria bacterium
TCGACGGCATCCGCCTGTGCAAGGCGCAGCGTTTCCGCTACCGCAACCGCGACATGACCGACCTCGACACGCAACTACGCGCCGCGGCCGCCGCCGGCGCGCGGCACAAGCTCGTCGTCACCCGCCCACAGAATGCGCGGATCGACTGGATTGCGCTGTCCAGCCTGGTCAGCTCCTGCTCATAGGTCGTTACGGCACCCTGATAGTGTTGCAAGGCCTGTTTGTATGCACCCAGCTGCCCGAAGGCATAGGGAACGGCAAGCAACGACTCCTGTACCGCGGAGTCCATGACATCGCGCTGCTGCAATTCCACCCACGGAATCAAAGATTGTTCGTGCTGGCCCTCGGATGAGTAGCCCCAGCCCACGCCAAGCAGCGCCTTGTTGGACTGCGGGCCGTTGACGCGCACCTCGTTGAGATAGGCCTTGGAGCGCGACGGCGCGCCTTCCTGCAGAAAGTAATAGCCCAGGGCGAGGTTGGCTTTGTCGCGCAGCGAGCGCATCTCTTCGGTAGCCGCTTGCATGGTTCCGACTTTCGTCAGCAGGTTCACACCTTCCTCTTTGTTACTGGCGAGGTCGTCGGCGGTCTGCCCGTATTTGATCAACGCCACGCCGACGTTATATTGGCCGTACGCCGCCCACTCGGAGTCTCCCTTCACACCCTTCAGTAGCTCGATCGCTTCGGGGTATTTTTTCCTGCCTATTAAAAGATAGGCCAACAACACCTTGCGCTCTTCTTCCAGATCGAGTGGCAATGTGTCGCGAATATTTGTCAGCGCCTCCTCCGCTTCGTCGCTATAGCCGCGTTGATAGCGTATTTTGGCGATAAAAAACCACGCGCGATCCCTGACCTGGGGCGACGCGCCCTGATCGATCAGGCGCTGAAAAATCCGTGCCGCCTCGCTATGCAAACCGTAGGAAAGGAACAAGCCGCCACGCAGCAGTTCGGCTTCATCCGAATTGTGGCTGATGCGCTCTAGCTGTTGTGCAGTCAATACATGCGTCAGCGCGGAAAAATATTTTTGCTGGTAGAAATAAAAAAGAACTTCACCAAAGTGCGGATCTTCGACTTTTTTCCATTGCTTGACGTCGTCTTTCTTCGCCTCAGCCGTCGTGCATAACGCCAAAAAAAAGACGGCTGCCAAAAACACGAAACCGAATCGGCGTGCAGCGTCTGAATTTGTTGCGCACATGCTTCCTACTGCCACTGCTTGACAGAGAAATCTGGCTGTTGGCGTTGCTCGGCATCCACGATCTTGAGCTCGATAAATTTAGGTTCACCCGTCTTCTCGAAAGCGACCGTCGTACCACGCCGATAGTCGCGGTCGTGCGGCCCTTTTCCGACAAAGAAGGCGACCAGCTCATGCTTGCCGACACGCAGATTGCCGGTATAGATGCGCTGCACACCGCCGCGCGCCAGCGCCGCGAGCTCGCGTTCGGTATACAGATAATTCGCGACGATCTTGTCGTCGATCTTCAACTGAACCGAGTCGAGCTGGAAAAATTTACCGACATCCAGCGACAGAAAAACCGCCACCTGGGTGGTCGCCGGGAACAGCAATTCCTCTTCCAGCACAAACAGGTCGCGATTGAGTTCCAGGACTTCCTGCTTAAGCGACTGCACCTGCGTATCAAGCGTCTTGAACTCCTGCTGCTGCGGCGCCGGCTGCGCCACGTCCGCCGCATAGACTGGCGACCCAACCAGCAGGTTAGTAATTAATAATAGGATTACGCTTTTCAAGACTACCTCCACCCGAATAAAGTCAGACCGCGTCCGCACCCAAATGGACTCCGATCAAGACATGTATGTAACCCATGGCCGTCGCCAACATCGCGCGCAGGCGCCTATGCACATCCGACTTCAATACCAAAACGAAAGAAACAACTGTGCGGTACTGGCCTTGAAGGAGTATGGCTCGCCGGTCCGCAAGTCGGTAAAATCATCGTACTTGAATTTGAGATAATCATACGCAAAACTCTGGGAAAACTTAAATGAGCCGCGATCCACCCAGCGGTAACTGACCTTGAATCCCAGAGAATGGTCGTTAAAGGTGCTCAGCTCCTTGTCGCGGGCCATATACAGAAATTCACCCGGGAAGCTGTCGTTGTAGAACACCGCCTTATCCTGGCTGTAATAACGATAGTGCACGTCCGCCAGCAGACGCTTACCGAAATACTGATGGTAACCGATCTCCAGGGTATTGGCGTTGATGTCCCAGGTGTCCCAGAACAGACGATAATCGAATTGCACCGCAGAACGTAACTCCTGCTTGTCGAACAGATCCAGTCCTTGGCGCAGTTGCAATGCGACTGCATGGCTGTCGCGTGTAAGGGGATATTTCTCCGGCACTGCCGACCCCAGCACCCGGGCTGAGCGATACGGGTTATTCAGGTAACCGTCATCCGCAATGACTTCATAGTTGAGGCTCATGATCAGGGTTTTGGTGAATACCTGCGACAAACCGAGGCGGTATTGATAGCGGTCGATCGTGCGTTCAAAGGTCGCGTCGGTATTGCGCAGCACGACGTCGTGTCCGGCGCTATAGCCCAGATTCAGCGTAGTGAGCCCGCCCATAAGATCCTGGGTCACGCTAAAGCCAAAGGTATCGGCAAAATAATCCGACTCTCTGCTGGTGGTGAAGGACGCCGACAGCACGCTGTCGCGGTACAGGTAGTCGGCGGAGATACCGTATTCGTCACGTTTGTCTTTATAAGGACTAGCGGTCGTCACCACGTCGATGGATGCGCCACTGACGGAGTCGGCGTAATACGAGGCCTGTACGGACGTTTTGTCACCCACACCCTCGCGCACCAGGAGTGCCGGGCCGTCCACCTTGGTGCCGCCGCCCTTATAGTAATGATACATGGCGTCGGCGCGGTCCTCCGGCAATGCCGCGGCGGACGCGGGGGCGCTGGCGCACACGACGACCGCGCCAAACGCCAGGAGCGCGGCAACCGGGAGGCAGCGTGCGGACAGATCATGGCCGCGCGCGGATTCCAGGTGTTGACCAAGTGTCAGGCTAGTTGCAACCACAACCGCCCCCTTCGCTGCCTTCGGCGCCACGACCGCTCTCGCGCACTTCGAATACATGATGCCGGTGTTTATCCGCGATCGGGTCGCGGGAGAAACTCATGATGGGATCCGCCAGAAACTCCCGTTCATAGGGCTTGACGCAGGCGCCACACAGGGTAAACACGGTAATCATCACCATCGTCAGTGCTGGTCGCATGGCGTTACTCCTTGAGCAACTCACGTATTTCGGTTTGATAAGTCTCCTCGTAGCCCGGTTTGTAGCCACGATGCAGGTAACGGGTTTTTCCATCACGATCGATCAACACCGTCGACGGCATGGCATCCACCTTATACAGCTTGCTCACCTGCTTGTCGCGGTCGAAAAGCACCGGGAAGGTCACACCCAGCTTCTTGGCCATGCTCACTGCGTTCGCCGGGTTGTCGTCGATATTCACACCCAGCAAAACAAAACCGGTCAGGCGGTATTTGCCGTAGAGCTGTTCCAGCTTCGGCATCTCCTCACGGCACGGCCCGCACCAGGTGGCCCAGAAGTTGAGCATCACCACCTGTCCGCGCAGTTCGCGCAGACGTAAATTGCGCCCGCTGTCCGCCTTCAGGGCAAAGTCGGGGGCCATGGAGAGCTCCGCCGCGACGGCCTGCGGCACCCCGGCCGTACAGCAGAGTACACACAACAACCCGGTCCACTGCATCCAAACAGGTGTGTTGGCCTTGCGCATAAGTTCTTTCACCTTCGCGACGCTAAAAGTAAATCGTTATTCCGGCATGCATTTCGAAATTATTCGTGGTCTTGGTGACGCCCAGGATATCCGACTCGAAGATATTATCGCGCATGTCGATATGTATCCCGAGCCAGTCCGTGGGCAACATGCGTATGCCGATGCCGAAGTTGACCGTTGCGCGGTTTTCCTCTGCAAATTTGGTATTTCCGATACCACCGATGACGTAAACCGCCGATGTCATGGCGCGCTGTTTGGTAAGAAATACTTCGCCAGGAAAAAAATTGTAACCCACCGAGACGCTGTAATAAGTCAGGTCTTCCACTTCGTTTAAAAAGATGCCGGTGGGCGTTAATCCCCGAAAGAGCCTGTCGGTGACGGTGGAAATGCCGTAGGCCCCCTCGAAAAAAATATCTTCGCTGACGTGGTAGGCAATCCGCGCCCCGTATAACTGAGCGGAACCGAAGTCCTCCGCACTGTACACACCATAATAGGGGCCAAATTCCAGGTCCTTGGCCTTGATGCGCGGGATCTTGATATTGCGGCGGTCGAGTTCAGGCTCGATCACTTGGGCCGAACGCACGTCCTTGTCCTGCGCCTCGGTTGGGGCCTGCTCCTGCGCCAGACCTGCCAACGGCAGTGTCGCCAGGAGGGTGACCATCAGCATCGCGAGATGACGTTTGAGCATGTGTAGTTCCTGCTGCAATCTACGTTAAAAGAAGAAAGAGAAACCGGCGGAAATGGCCTTGTAACTGTCGGTCCGGTTGTCGCCGATGAATACGATGTAATCCGTCAGGTCCGCCCGCGCCATGAAGCGACGCGTAATATAGTAACGCACCCCGATGCCGGCATTGGCCGCCACTGAATCGGTGGTGATGGCGCTGACCAGGGTTGTTTTCGGAATATTATTAAACTTACCGACACCGATGGTGAAGAATGGCGCCAACCGCCACTGCGGGTAGGGCTGCGACTGCAGGTTGATATGATACAGCGTCGAGCCGGCAAACACGCCCTGCACCTGTGAATAGGTGAACTCCGTGGACAGCGCATCCGTGAACTTGTAACCCAGGCGGAAACTGAGCATGGTATCGCCCTCGATGTCCCCGCCGGCGATGCCAAACTCGAGACGGCGACTGAAGTAATCGTCCAGCAGCACATCACGAAAGGTCTTCTGTACGCCCGCCTCGGTGAGGGTGTTCTCGAGTTGCGTACGGTTCACCCAGCCCTCTTTGCCGTGCTCCAGGCGGACCTTGAACCAGTCGGTCTTGCGCAGCAAAAGCGCCAGCCACTCGCCGCGCTCGCCGACGTAAAAGATGGGAAACCCCCGGCCCGGCCCGGTGCGCAGTTCGATGTAGGGATCGACCACCTGCACGCGTTGGTAGGTCGGGTCGGCGTGCGCCAGGGTACTCATCAGCAACTGCGCCACGAGCAGGCCCATAGCAGTGACTGAATAACGGTACATCCGGAGGGAGGCGCCCATGTCTGACCTAGGGCTGGCAGGTGATGAGCGTGGCGCACTGGGCGCTGAATTCGTCGTCCACGTTCTGTGAAACCCAGAATTCATATTCCCGCACGCCCCTTGCGTTGGCGTCGGGGAAGATTTTAGCGCCGCCATGAAAAACCTCGACCAGGGGTTTCTTGATGAGGAAGCTCTGACGCGGACTGCCGAGATTGGAACTGCCCTTGGCGGAGAGAAAATTGGCGTACATCTGGGTCATACGGGCCTGGGCGGGATCTGTCGTGCTGACCATGGGCTCGGAGGGATGGATCTTGAGCGCCCCGCCCGGCCCCACCCCGGCCTGATGGCAGCCGGACGCAGAGCAGTTGGAGGTGGCTGTCGGCAGAGCTCCGAACGCCGCGACATTATCAAATACGTCGTTCACACACCGCTGGTAGTAGTCAAAACACAGGGTCTTGCCCGAAGAACCCGGCGCCTGCTCCACCTTGCCACAGGCCGAAACCGCACCAATGGCACATACTACCAGTCCGCTCACCCACCACTGCACAAAACGCTCTCCCCTATCCCCGGTGTGTGCCCGCCGCCTTAGACTTTATTTACGGGCAGCCGGCGGCGATCCAGTTCGTGATCGCAACATAGTTGGCGCTGCCCACCGGCAGCACCGCGGTGGTCTGCGGCGTTGCCAAGGTCGACGGATGCGGAATCGTGGAAGGCTTGCTTAACAAATAGTTGCTGGCCGGGGTACAAGCATTGCTCACCATCGACAAGGTTACGTTAAAGTCACCCTCTGCGCCACCTGTCAGAACATACCGATTATTCTGGAAGGTGGGGGCCGGGGCCGTCGGATCCGTTCCGCCCGCCTGGTGGCACCCAGCGCAGGTACTCATCAATATCGGGTGTATCGTAGCATCAAAGGTCGTGCGGCTCAGTGAGTTCACTGAACGCGGGACGCCATTCAAATTCGGGTTGTTATAATATTGACCACCCAGATCGATCCACTCCGCCAGCAGGCGCTTTTCTGCGGCGTTGAGTAGGGTCCCGTGGTTGGCGGTGCCCGACGGAGTCGGGAACGAGGTGCGTGACTCGGCGCTGGCCATGAGCTGCTCGCCGGACAGGATCTCCATCAAGCGGCTCTTGCGCGCCAGGCCCGTGGCATCGCCTTGGCTGGCCATGTTGTTCACCAGGGCCGGACCCGTCTCCACGACCTCGACGCCATCTTCGATGCGCGTAACCGGTAGGCCGTTAGCATCCAGGACCGGGTCACCCACCAGCAACTCCTGGTAGGAGGTAAAACGTCCCGTACCGGATACAGAATTACGCATATCCAGTCTGACCGGATCGGCATGGCAACTCACACAATACTTATTCCACAGCGGCTGGATGTGGTCGGGATAGTTAATGATTCCATTGGCCGGCACAGCCGTGGTGAGGTCGTTGGCGGTGTCCAGTGAGCCGTCACACTTCTTGTTGCCGGTATAACGCAGACTGACGCAAGGGGTCGCCACTACGCCTGCGATGCCGGTGTTGGCCCACACATCGGCAAATTCGATATGCGACTTCAGCCTGCGCACGGGATTAGTTGGGTTGGCCGCGTCGTCGACACGCACACGCGTATCCGCCATGGTCTCGCCCACCAACGAGGCCAGTAGAGGATTGGTGTTGGGATGGTTGTTCAATAACGTACCCGAGTTCAGCGCCGCACCGCGGCGTGGCGAGTGGCAGCCGTCGCAGGTACGCTGTTCACCGGGACGGACCTGTAGCCAGTTGGTATGGGCCTGGAAGGCGCGACCCTTGGCATCCGTGACCGTGATGGCGATGGGTGTATCCGCCGGCACATCCACCTTGAACGAACCGTCCGGTTCAACGTCTGCATAACCCACGATCTGTTGCATCTCGAATTCGGTCTCGCCGATGGTTTCACGGGAAATACCCTGGGGTGTCGCCACGGCCTTGGTGATGCGAACAAAGCGCGCAGGACGTGTCCCATAGGCCGGGTTCGCCGGGTTTTTCAGCGCGGCGATGTCGGCCACCAGGCTGCGGGTATCTTCCGGATCCGTGGGGGCGATCTTCGGGATGGGATTGGTGTTGCGCTCCGTGCCGCTCAGCACGTCATCGCCCATACGGCCCAATTCATCGGTGTCGTAGACACTGCGCACGGACAGCGTGCCGGTCAGTAAGGTCGACGCAGTCGCCGGCAACAAGGTATTCGGCTCTTTACGCCCCATCAGCGCCACTGGGTCTTTTACCATAATCCCCACGGCCGCCGGCACCACAGTGCGCATGGTCTGGGTCTTCGTGTCGAACATCTGGATCGAATAGGTCGCCGGGGCATCGTCCTTAACCGGATCGGCGTCGATGGCCGCCTGCAAGCGATCCTCCTGTGTCAGACCGGACAGCTCGGCGGCCGACAGCGACGCACAGGGAACCACTTGACCGTTCTTGCTGACCTGACAGGGACTAAAGGCAACCAGTACCCGATCAGTGCTATCCCACAGGGGATACGGTGTGGTCATGCGTCCATTGAGGGAGATGTTACGTGAATTGAAATCGAGCGGTTCCGTGGTGGCCGATTGCTGACCGCCATTCCGCGGCACATGACTGTTGGCCGGCGTGTTCTGCTCCGAGTAGTTCTGTACGTCGAGGATCATCAGCGCGCCGCCTTCCTGGGTGCCGGACAAGGGCATCAGATCGGTGACCACCTTGCCATCCTGCATTTCACGCGGATGCAGGCGGCTGTTGCCCGGGCTATGGGCGCCGTAGAACACGAACATGTCGGTGCCGTCCGGCTTCATGGTGAACAGGGAGAAATGATTGCGCCCACCCACGTGATCCCAGCGGGAGTACATGATGCGTCCGTTCTGCAATATCGTCGGGCTACGGTCATGACTCTGGTTAAACGAAATCTGCTGAATGTCGCTGCCGTCCGGCTTCATGGTGTGCAGAACGGCGACGCCCTCGCGCTCGTACTCATCCAGGGCGACATAACCGGGCTGGCCCGGTGTTGCGGACGAGGACTTCGCCTGCCGCCGGGAGGTAAACACGAATCCTTGGCCACCCGGCAGATAGGTGGGATCAAAGTCGTCGCCATTGCGGGCATCGGCGAGGCTCATGACACGCCGCAGAACGCCCTCATTCAGGTTCTTAGCCTTGCTGAAGTCGTATTCCCAGATGCTCCAGGTAGTGTCCTGGTTGGTGTTGCCGGTTTCCTGGCTGCAGGGGGTGTTGGCCGCGCAACGCATGGCAAACACGATTTTCTTACCGTCGTAGGACACTTCCGGACGGGAGACATCGCCCTGACCGGCGGTGACACTGCCGGTGATGTTGTATTCAGTGGCGCTGGGGGAGGATTTCTCGCGGATGTAGAGGTTGCCGCCGGACCCGGTGTTGCCGGCATCGGTGGGATTGAGGGGCACGGTATTGGAACGTTTGACGTAGGCGATGGGCACATCGCCTTCCACCGTCACAGAACTGCCGCTGCCGGAGCAGGCCGCAAACGCGGACAGACTCGCCACACACACGCCAATCATCAGGAAATTTTTGTTCATCATTATGGCTCCCATGCTCACTCCCACCACTGGCAGAAATCGATAGTTTCGACGCGTATCCGAATACGCCGTCATTTTGCTTTGGTAGCCCGACGGACATGGGCGGTTTTTCGCCGTTAGCCTCGGTACTTTGCGTCATCACCTTTCGGTGACTATGCCCTGAAACAAAGCCTGAAAAATTGGGTCGTGCACCCGTATAACTTATTGGTTCTTTTATACTCTCGCCCCCAGGCGATTAGGATAACTCTAACATAGGATAAGCCAATTCTGTCATACAGGCTGACACGGGACCGACAGGCGGTATTTAGACGGCGCTTCGAGGTCTATCCGGTAGGGCCTTTCCGACGGGTGGGAGGCACAGACCAAGGGTTCCCCAGCTATGGCCGGGGCTGGGTCGGCCCGGACGTCGGCGCCGGGCTGGCGGGCCGGCGCAGCCCGCGCGAGTAGAGCATCCGGCCGTTTTTGTCGACGATCACCGCATCCACGTCCTTTAGCCTTTCGATGAGCGCCATCGCCTTCTCCGGGCCGAGCACAAACGCGGTTTTTGATAGGCCGTCCGTGGTGGTGGCGTTGGGCGCAATAATGGTCGCGCTGCGGACTTCGCTGGCGGAATGGCCGGTCTTGGGATTGATAATATGGTGATAACGCACCCCATCAGCCTCGAAATAACGCTCGTAATCCCCCGAGGTGGACACGGCGGTATCGGACAGCGGCAGCATGGCGACCATGTCATCCTTGCGGCGCGGATCACGGATGCCGATCATCCAGGGACGACCACGGCGGTCGCCGAGAACACGGCTGTCGCCGCCCGCGGTCACCAGGGCATGGGCGATACCCCGCTTCTTTAGCAGGTCGATACAGGTGTCCACGGCATGGCCTTTGGCAATCCCGCCGAGATCGATACGCACCCCTGGCCGCGCAAAGCGTATCGTGCGATGTTCGCCATCGAGCATAATGTGACGGTAATTGATCCCCGGCAGCGCGCGCTGGATCTCGACCTCGCTCGGTTTGACGTGGCGGCGATAGTCATACAAATAACCGACGCTGGAAAACGTGATATCGAAGGCACCGTCGGTTAGCCTGGAAAACTCCAGGGAGCGGGTGATCAGGTCGAACATCTCCTGACTGATCACCACCGGATGCAAGGCGGCCTCCCGATTGATGCGCGACAACTCGCTGGCCTCAATAAAGGGACTCATGCCGCGATCGATGCGCCGCATCTCCTCCATCACCGCGGCAATTGCCGCCCCACCGGCGACACGGTCATCGTGCCACAGCTCCACATGGATGGAGGTACCCATAATCGCCTGCTCGTCACCCAACCATTCGGCCAAGGCAAGCGGCGGCGCGAGCAGCATCGCCTGACAGGCGAGGAGCAGCAGGGGTGCGAGAAAAGGGGCTGGGAGCTGTTTCATGATTGGATTGGTAAGGGCACGTCGGGAATTGGTCGGGGCGAGAGGATTCGAACCTCCGACCACCAGACCCCCAGTCTGGTGCGCTACCAGGCTGCGCTACGCCCCGATGTTAAAACTCAACGCTAAGGAACCTCTGAACAAGTGGCAAAAACTATCAGCATACGTTCCCTCTCCCTTAGGGAGAGGGACAGGGTGAGGGAAAAATCGCTGACTATCCCCCTCACCCTAACCCTCTCCCCCGAAGTGCGCGGGGGAGAGGGGACTTGTCAGAGGTCCCCTAACTCCCCGATCTGCGCAGACTGAGCAAACCGAGGGGGCACATGATACCCGAGAAACGCGACAGGACAAACAGAATTTAGTCCTTGAGGAGGGCGAGGACGTCTTCCAATTCCTGGATGAGATGCTTGATGACCTGGGCACGCTGATTGGGGTCGCTCAGATCGTCTTCCACCACCAGCTTGTTGCGTGCGCCGCTGATGGTGAAGCCATCCACATACAGCAACGCGCGGATCTGGCGGATCAGCATGACGTCGTGGCGCTGATAATAGCGCCGGTTGCCGCGGCGTTTTACCGGCTTGAGCTGGGGAAACTCCTGCTCCCAATAACGCAGCACATGGGGCTTGACCGCACACAGGTCGCTGACCTCACCGATGGTGAAGTAACGCTTGCTGGGTATGGGCGGGAGTTCAAGATTGTCCGCGGGATCCAACATTCATTTCCACTCGTTCTTTAAGCTTATGGCTGGCCCGGAAAGTCACCACGCGCCGAGCGGATATGGGAATTTCCTCACCGGTCTTGGGATTACGGCCCGGACGCGGATTCTTTTTACGCAGACCGAAGTTGCCGAATCCCGAAAGTTTCACCGACTCGCCGTTTTCCAGCGCCTCGCGAATCTTTTCAAAGAAGAGTTCGACAAATTCCTTGGCCTCCCTCTTGTTCAACCCCAATTCGTTAAAAAGCGCTTCGGCCAGATCAGCCTTGGTTAACGCCATGGATTGCGTCCTTCTTGCTTATTGTCTGAGTTGTGCTCCCAAATCAGAGCGTAAGGTCGAAACAACCTGCGTCATTACGGCCTCAATCTCTTCTTCCTTAAGAGTGCGCGAAGAGTGCTGTAAGGTCAAGCCCAAGGCCAAACTTTTTCTTCCGGAATCAATACCTTCGCCGCGATATTCGTCAAAAAGCTCAAGGTTTACCAGCAAATTGCCGATAACCCGTGCGATACTATCCAATATGGCCTGGGCCGGCACCTGCTCCGCCACCATGAGCGAAAGATCGCGTCGTATGGCCGGGTACTTGGAGATTTCCCTGAACACCGGGATCTTCGCCCGACTGAGAACGGCCATAGGCAACTCGAACAACACTACCGGGCGATCCAGTCCAAGCTTAGCCTGGATTTCGGGATGCAGGGTGCCGATCAGACCCAATGATAGACCATTCTGATCCACGATTTCCGCAGACTGCCCGGAATGCAGCACCGGATGGGCGACCGGGCTGAAGCGTAGCTGATCCAGACACCCGGTGGCCGCCAATAAGGCCTCCACATCCCCCTTGGCATCGTAGAAATCCACCGGCCGCTCCGCCACCCCCCACTGCTTGGCGAGGTGGGCGCCGGCCACGACACCCGCCAGCATCTGATCCTCCCGCACGCCGTCCGCCACGGACACAAATCGCCGACCGATCTCGAACAGGCGTAAGCGCGTCTGCTGACGATTCTGGTTGTACAGCACCGCCTGCAGCAGTCCGGGCCACAGGCTGGTGCGCATGGCCGCCATGTCGGCAGCGATGGGATTGGTCAGGGTGATGGGTGTGACGTCCGGGTAGAGCATGCCCTGGAGAACCGGGTCGATAAAGCTGTAGGTGATGGCCTCCTGATAGTCGCGATCGATGAGAATCTGGCGGAAACGGTCTTCGTTGATCTGTCCTTCCGCGGCCGTGCCCATGCGCAGGGTCATGGAGGGTCGATGTTGTGGCAGGTTTTCGTAGCCGGTGACGCGCGCCACTTCCTCGATCAGATCGCATTCACGCCGGATATCGAAACGCCACGCGGGCGGCGTCACGCGCCAGCCGGCGGCGGACTTCGCCGTTCGCATGCCGAGCCCCTGCAGGATGGCGGTGACCGCCTTGCCGGCAATCTCAACACCGAGCAACCGGGTGATTTGCGCCGAGCGCAGCGCGATGGGCGGGCGACGTGGTAGGCCCGCCGCTATCTTCTGTTCGGTGATCGGACCGGCGCGCCCGCCGGCAATGGCCAGGATCAACCCGGTGGCGCGCTCCAACGCCGGGCGCTGCAATGTCGGATCCACGCCGCGCTCGAAGCGATGGGAGGAATCGGTATGCAGGCCTAAACGACGCGCGCGCAGGCTGATGGCCTCGGGGCGGAAATAAGCGCTCTCCAGAAACACCTGCGTGGTCACGGTACTCACCGCCGAGTCCATGCCACCCATGACGCCGGCCAGGGCCAGCGGCCGTTGGGCGTCGGCAATCAACACACTGCCGGCCTCCAGCGTGACCGTATTGCCGTCGAGCAGCGCCAGGCGTTCGCCCTTGCGCGCCGGACGTACGTCGATATCACCGGACAGCTTATCCAGATCGAACGCATGCATCGGCTGACCCAGCTCCAGCATGACGTAGTTAGTCACGTCCACCACCGGGTGGATACTGCGCAGGCCGCTACGACGCAGGCGCTCGACCATCCACAGGGGTGTCTTGGCGGCGGCATCCATGCCTTCGATTACCCGTCCGACATAATGGGGACAGTCGTGCGTGGCCTTGAGCGTTACCTTGCGACGGGACTTGCTCTTGATGGCGACGGGTTTGCTCACGGGTCGACGCAGCCGAGTCTTGGTCAAGGCCGACAGTTCGCGCGCGACACCGGCAATACTGAGGCAATCGCCACGGTTGGGTGTCAGGTCGATTTCCAGCTGTTGATCGTCGAGCTTAAGCAAGGTGGACAGCGCGGTCCCCGGCTTGGCGTCCTGCTCCAGCACCAGCAATCCTTCGGAGCTCTCCGCCAATCCCAACTCCGCGGCGGAACACAGCATGCCGCTGGATGACACGCCACGGATGGCCGCCTGTTTAATTTCCGTACCATTGGGCAGCACCGCGCCCACCAGGGCCACGGGCACTTTCAACCCCTGCGCGGCATTGCGCGCACCGCACACGATGTCCAGCACCTGGCGCTTACCGACGCTGACCCGACACACCTGTAGACGATCCGCCTGGGGATGGG
>JANNJF010000040.1:0-6479 GCA_031405715.1 Gammaproteobacteria bacterium
CGATGGTCTTGTCGATGCGGTAGCCATTCAGGAGGTGCCCCTTTTCCAGGGAGTTGGGATTACGTTTCATGCTGATGCGTGTGCCTGTTCCGGTCTTCTCCGGCCCGGGAGCGGGCGCGGGCTTACATATTAATAAATATAGACGCTATGGCAAGAGAGTGTTCCTTAACTAAGGGGATTCGGTTTACCATCCGTTACCAAATATTATCATCCTTATGGGACCCCCATGACACTGAGCATGACCGCTTTTGCGCGGAACGACCAGGAAACCCCCTGGGGCAGCCTCATTTGGGAGCTGCGCTCGGTCAATCACCGCTATCTTGAGGTTTCCCTGCGATTGCCGGAGGACCTGCGTTCCCTGGAGACCCCGGTGCGGGACCTCATTGGCAAGCGCCTGGGTCGCGGCAAGGTGGATGGCATACTGCGCTTCCAGGCGCGGGATGCCGTCACTGGGGAATTCGCCCAGGACGAGACCCTGGTCACCCGGCTGATGGCCGTGGCCCGCAAGACCGAGGACATCGGCACACAGCACGGCGTGGCCCTGTCGCCCCTGCGCGTCATCGATCTGCTGCGCTGGCCGGGGGTGCTCAAATCCACCGGTGTCGACATGGACGCCCTGATGGCCGCGGCCATGGCCTTGCTCGGCCAGGCCCTGGACGAGATGCTTGAGACCCGCCGGCGCGAAGGCGAACACCTGGCGGAAACCATCCAGCAGCGGGTCGATGGCATGGAGGCCATCACCGTCACGGTGCGTGTGGTATTGCCGGAGGTACTGCAGAGTTTCCGCCAGCGCCTGGAGACCCGTCTGGCGGAGGTGCGCAAGGACCTGGATCCGGCGCGGGTGGAGCAGGAGATCGTGTTGTTCGCCCAGAAGATCGATGTGGATGAAGAATTGGACCGCTTGAGCGCCCACATCGCGGAGGTCCGTCGGGTGCTGAAGCAGGGCGGACAGATCGGGCGACGTCTGGACTTCCTCATGCAGGAGCTGAATCGCGAGGCCAATACCCTGGGTTCCAAAGCGGCGGATCTGCGCCTGACCAATGCCGCGGTGGATCTTAAGGTGTTGATCGAGCAGATGCGCGAGCAGGTGCAGAATATCGAGTAGGTAAACTCATTAAGTGGAGTGCGGCGGCTCGCCGCCGCTTTTAATTAATATGGCTCTGTAGGTAGGGCGCTACACATTAACGCGGGGGCAAGCCCCCGCACTCCAGGATGAACAACCCTTTTTAAAGAACGGTCTACAGCATGCCCGGCAAATTATTCATTCTCTCCGCCCCCTCCGGCGCCGGCAAATCCAGCCTGGCCAAGGCCCTCATGCAGGCCCTGCCCAATCTGGCGGTGTCCGTCTCCCACACCACCCGCGCCCCGCGCCCGGGGGAGGAGCACGGCGTGCACTACTACTTCGTCACGCGTGAGGACTTTGAAAACCGGGTCCAGGCCGGCGAGTTCGTGGAGCACGCGCGGGTATTCGACAATTATTACGGCACGGCGCGCAGCTCCATCGAACAGCTGCTTACGGCCGGTAAGGACGTGATCCTGGACATCGACTGGCAGGGGGCGCGCAACATCAAGCAACACATGCCGGAGGCGGTGAGCATCTTTATCCTGCCGCCGACCCGCGCCGCCCTGGAAGAACGCCTGCGCGGCCGCGGTCAGGACAGCCCCGAGACCATCGCCCGGCGCATGCGCGATGCGGTGGCGGAAATGCGCCATTACAGCGAATTCGACCACGTGGTGGTCAACGATGTGTTCGAGGAGGCCTGTGCGGACCTTAAGGCCATCATTCAGGGCAAAAGCGCGCAAAAACGCCCGCTGAACATCGATACTACCGCGCTTTTGCGCGAATAAATGGAAAAAATTACAAAATATCAGTAAGATGGCCGATCCCCGGCCGGTATGGGGTGGCGTGTCGATGGCCCCGTTAGACCGGCGTCGCATGACTGAAATCTGTCGTTAGAAAGCAAAACTGAGGTGAGGCATGGCCCGTGTAACCGTAGAAGATTGTTTGGAGAATGTTGAAAACCGTTTCCAGCTGGTGTTGGTCGCCACGCGCCGTGCCCGGCAACTGGTCCTGGGCGCCGAGGCCTGTGTGGACCCGGAGAACGACAAGCCCACGGTTGTTGCTTTGCGTGAGATCGCTGGCGGTTTCATCACCAACTCCATTCTGGATGATACAGCGCCGCAAGCCGGCTTAGAGGCCGATGAAGACACCGCAATTCAGACCGGAGTCACCGAAGTTGTCCTCGGCGCCCCGGGCGAAAAAGAAGGCAGCGCCGGCGCCTGAGCAACTCCCGCCCGTGTTGTCCACGGGCGAGCGCTATCAGATCGGAGATCTCTGCGCCCAGCTTGAGACCTATCTCGGTGCCGCCGAGGTCGGCGATGTGTATCGCGCCTATCTGTTCGGCGCCCAGGCGCATGATGGCCAGAAGCGCCGCAGCGGCGAGCCGTATATCTTTCACCCCCTGGAAGTGGCGCGCATCCTCGCCAACATGCACCTGGACAGCCGCAGTATCATGGCGGCCATCCTGCACGATGTCATCGAAGACACCCCCACCGCCAAAGAGCATGTAGCCGCCGATTTCGGCATCGACGTGGCCGACCTGGTGGACGGCGTCAGCAAGATCGGCCAGATCGAATTCAAGACCAAGGAAGAAGAACAGGCGGAAAACTTCCGCAAGATGCTGCTCGCCATGTCGCAGGACATCCGCGTCATCCTCATCAAGCTTGCCGACCGCCTGCACAACATGCGCACCCTGGGGGCGCTGCGCGGCGAGCGCCGTCGCGCTATCGCGAAAGAGACCCTCGACATCTATGCCCCCATCGCCAACCGTCTCGGCATGCACCAGTGGTCGCACGAGCTGGAAGACCTGTGTTTCGCCAACCTCTATCCGGCCCGTTACCGGGTGTTGTCCGAGGCGGTACGCAAACGCCACGGCAACCGCAAGGCGATCGTGGAGAAGGCACGCAACGCCATCCTGAACCACCTGCAGCAGGACGGACTGCAGGCCGACGTCAGCGGGCGCGAAAAAAACCTCTACAGCATCTACACCAAGATGCGTCAGAAGCACGTGAGTTTCGATCAGGTGTACGACGTCTACGCCTTCCGCATCGTCGTGGACAAGGTGGACACCTGTTACCGCGTGCTCGGCGCCATCCACAACCTGTACAAACCTATCCCTGGACGTTTCAAGGACTACATCGCCATCCCCAAGGCCAACGGCTACCAGTCGCTGCACACCGTGGTGTTTGGTCCCTTCGGCGTCTCCATCGAGGTGCAGATCCGCACCCAGGACATGCATCGCGTGGCGGAGGTGGGCGTGGCTGCCCACTGGCTGTACAAGAGCGGCGATCAGGGGGCGACGGCGCAGGCGCAGAAGCGCGCCCTGCAGTGGTTGCAGGACCTGCTGGAAATTCAGGCGCAGGCGGGTAATCCCAACGAGTTTCTCGAACACCTCAAGGTCGATCTGTTTCCCGACGAGGTCTATGTGTTCACGCCCAACGGCGATATCCGCAAACTGCCGCGCGGCGCCACGGTCATCGATTTCGCCTACGACGTGCACACCGACATCGGCAGCCGTTGTGTCGGCGCGCGCCTGAACCACGCGCTGGTGCCGGTGCGCACGGTCTTGCACAACGGCGACCACGTGGAGATCATCACCTCCAACTGGGGCCGGCCGAATCCCTCGTGGCTGGATTATGTCGCCACCGGTAAGGCGCGCGCGCATATCCGCAATTACCTCAAGAATCTGCAGCGCGATGAGTCTCTCAGTTTGGGCGAACGGCTCCTAGGCAAGGCGCTGGAGGACATGGGCGCCGAGCTGACCCAGGTGGAGGATGAGCAAAAAGCCACCTTGTTGCGCTCCTTGAAGCTCAAGACCTGGGAAGACCTGTTGGCGGATATCGGCATCGGCAACCGCCTGGCGGTGGTGGTGGCGCGTCAGCTGCTGCCATCCGCCACGGAAAGCAACGCCGGCAAAAAGACCGCCGCGGTCCTGGCGATACGTGGTACCGAGGGTGTGGTGGTGAATTATGCACGCTGCTGCCGGCCCATCCCGGGCGATCCCATCCTCGGCTTTCTCACCGCCGGGCGCGGTATCGTGGTGCACACTGAGAGCTGTCCCAATGTGGCGCGCTACCGCAAACATCCGGAACAGTGGATCGATGTGCACTGGGAGAAGGACGTCAAGGGCGTGTTCCCCGTCGGCCTGCGGGTCGAAGTGAAGAATCAGCGCGGCGTGCTCGCCATGGTCGCCGCCGCCATCGCCGAGCTGGACGCCAACATCGATACTGTCACCATCGAGGAACGCGACGGCCTGAATACCGCCATGGATTTTTCCGTCGAGGTGCGCGACCGCTTGCATCTGGCGCAGATCATGCGCCGCATTCGTTCGCAGGAATCGGTGATGCGTATCAGCCGCATCCGCGGGTGATATGAGGATGATATCCCTGGAAGGAAACCCGGCAGGATTTTTCGTAGGATGGACATCGCCCACCCTACGAAATGCAGAGCAGTCGGTTAACTTGGAGTGCAGTCATTCCGCATACTGGATTATTGAGGAAACGCAGTGAAAAAAGAAATCATCAAAACCGCTGATGCCCCCGAGGCCATCGGCACCTATACCCAGGCGGTGAAGGTCGGCAACACGGTCTATCTGTCGGGCCAGATCCCGCTGATCCCCGGCGGGTCGGAACTGGATGCCGCCGACATGCGCGCCCAGGTGGCGCGCGTGTTCGAGAATCTCAGCGCCGTGGCGCGCGCCGCCGGCGGCGGCCTGCAGGATGTGGTGAAGCTGAATGTCTTTCTCACCGACATGCAGGATTTTCCCGTGGTGAACGAAGTCATGGCGGAGTATTTCCAGCAGCCCTATCCGGCGCGCGCCGCCGTGGGCGTGGCGGCGCTGCCGCGTGGTGCGGCGGTGGAGATGGACGCCATCATGGTGCTCGGCTGACGCGCGCGCCGGCATAGAGTTATCGCGGCCGCCGCGGTCTTGGGCGGCAGGCGGAGATGCTGCCGACGCCTTACAATTTTTTCTTCTATTAGTGGCAGGGCCGCCGCACCGACACCCCCATCGATATCATGGACATCGCAACCGAACCACTGACCGTACTCAAGGGGGTCGGGCCCCGCCTCGCGGACAAGCTCGAACGTCTGGGACTGCGCAGCACCCAGGACCTGTTGTTTCATCTGCCGTTCCGCTACCAGGACCGCACCCGCATCACACCCATGGGCCGCTTGCGCGCCGGCGCCGAGGCTGTGCTCGTCGGCCGGGTGGAGTTGACCGATGTGGTATTCCGCGGCCGTCGCTCCCTGCTGTGCCGGGTGAGTGACGGCACCGGCCATGTCACCCTGCGCTTCTTTCATTTCTCCGCCGCGCAACAGGCGGCGCTGCAGCGCGGACGCGGCGTGCGTTGCTTCGGTGAAGTGCGTCTGGGGTCGGCGGGCCTGGAGATGGTGCACCCGGAATATGACGTGTTCGACGGCGAGCAGGCCCTGCAGGCGGAATCCCATCTGACGCCGGTCTACCCCACCACCGAAGGCGCGCATCAACTGACCCTGCGCAAGCTCATCACCCAGGCACTGGAGCTGCGTCTGCAGCAGATCCACGAGTGGTTGCCGGACGAGCTGCTCAGCGCCTTGCACCTGCCCACCTTGCGCGAGGCGCTGGCGACGGTACATCAGCCGCCGCCGGACGCGCCGGTGGCGATGCTCGAACTGGGCAGCCATCCGGCGCAGCAGCGTCTGGTGTTCGAGGAAATGCTGGCGCATCAGCTGAGTCTGCGGCGTCTGCGTGAACACATGCGGCAACATAGCGCACCGCCCATGACGGTACCGGGCAAACTGGCCGCGCAGCTGTTGGCGGTGCTGCCGTTTACCTTGACCGGCGCGCAGCAGCGGGTGTGGGCGGAGATTGGCGAGGACCTGCAACGCGCGCACCCCATGCAGCGGCTGGTGCAGGGCGATGTCGGTTCGGGCAAGACCGTGGTGGCGGCGCTCGCCGGCCTGCACGCGGTGGAGGCGGGCTGGCAGGTGGCGGTGATGGCGCCGACGGAATTGCTCGCCGAGCAGCACTGGCGCAATTTCAGTCACTGGCTGCAGCCCTTAGGGCTCGAAGTCGCATGGCTATCCGGCAAGCTCAGCGCGCGCAACCGACGCAGCATGCTGGAGCTCATCGCCTCCGGACGCGCCGCCGTGGCGGTCGGCACCCACGCCCTGTTCCAGGCGGAGGTGGAGTTCGCCCGCCTGGGGCTGGTGGTGGTGGACGAACAACACCGCTTCGGTGTGCACCAGCGCATGCAGCTGCGCGAGAAGGGCAGTCGCGACGGCCGCATGCCGCATCAGCTGGTCATGACCGCCACGCCGATACCGCGCACCCTGGCGCAATCATTATATGCCGACCTGGACGTGTCCATCATCGACGAGCTGCCGCCCAACCGCCGCCCGGTGGAGACCGTGGTGGTGCGGGACACGCGCCGCGCCG
>JANNJF010000041.1:0-4610 GCA_031405715.1 Gammaproteobacteria bacterium
GAGATCGATGGCAAGATCGCTGGAGAAGTAACCGCGCAGACTCTGGAACATGGGGCTATGGGTACCTTTATGTAATGGTGGCGACGCTTAATAGTTATAGATCATTCTACTCTATCAACCGGCGGTTGCGTGTTCAACCGCTAAACCGAATATGGTAACGTGGTGAATTACCGGCAACGGACGGTGCCCTAAGCGGCGACCGGTCGGACCCCCCTAAGCAGCGAGCAGGAGTAGAACAATGTCTCTGGTAAGGAAAGACGTGGAACGCATCGCCCATCTTGCCCGCCTGTCCATCGACGGGCAAGAGCTGGACGCCTATGCCGAGTCTTTGTCCCGGATACTCGGCCTCATAGAACAGATGAACGCGGTCGATACCCGTGGCGTGCTGCCCATGGCCCATCCGCAGGAAGGCGGCGCACGCCTGCGGGATGACCGGGTGACGGAGGCCAACCAGCGCGACAAGTTCCAAAAGATCGCCCCGGCGACGGACGCTGGCCTGTACCTTGTTCCCAAGGTGATTGAGTAAGCTGTTTCCGCCGGGATTCCCCGCCGCCCCGATCTTTAAAAGAAGGCTAGTCCATGTTCAACAAAACCGTCGCCGAGCTGTCCGCCGCCCTGGCCGCCAAACAGGTCTCCAGTGAGGAGCTGGCCCGGGCCTTTCTAGCCCGTATTAGTAAGTATAAGGCGCTGAATGCCTTTATTACCGTCGACCCGGACCGTACGCTGGCCCAGGCTCAGGCCGCCGACGCGCGCCGCCAGGCCGGTCAAGCCGGCCCCCTGACCGGTGTGCCCCTGGCCCAGAAGGACATTTTCTGCGCCGATGGCTGGCTCACCACTTGTGGCTCGAAGATGCTGGCCAACTTCATCGCACCCTACGACGCTACCGCGGTGGCCAAATTCAACAGCGCCGGGCTGGTGTGTCTGGGCAAGACCAATATGGACGAGTTCGCCATGGGGTCGAGCAACGAAACCTCCTATTTCGGCCCGGTGCAGAACCCCTGGGACAGCAAGGCGGTGCCCGGCGGCAGTTCCGGCGGTTCCGCCGCGGCGGTGGCCGCGCGCTTGACGCCCGCGGCCACCGGCACGGATACCGGCGGGTCGATCCGTCAGCCGGCGGCCCTGTGCGGCATCACCGGCATCAAGCCGAGCTACGGCCGGGTGTCGCGCTACGGCATGATCGCCTTCGCCTCCAGTCTGGATCAGGGCGGTCCCATGGCCCGCACCGCCGAGGATGCGGCCCTGCTGCTCAACGTCATGGCGGGGTTCGATGAGCGCGATTCCACCTCGGTGAACCAGCCGGTGCCGGACTTCAGCGCCTCGCTGAATAAGGACATAAAGGGCCTGCGCATCGGCCTGCCGCGGGAATTCTTCGGCGAGGGCCTGAGCGCCGACGTGGCCAAGGCGGTGGAAGCGGCCCTGGCGGAATACAAAAAGCTCGGCGCGACCCTGGTGGACGTGGACCTGACCAACAGCCGCCTGGCCATTCCCTGCTATTACGTCCTGGCCCCGGCGGAGGCCTCCAGCAACCTGGCGCGTTACGACGGCGTGCGCTACGGCTACCGCGCCCCGGACTACACGGACCTGGCGGATATGTACGGGAAGACCCGCGCCCAGGGCTTCGGCCCGGAGGTGAAGCGCCGCATCATGATCGGCACCTACGCCCTGTCCGCCGGTTACTACGACGCCTATTACCTGCAGGCGCAGAAGCTGCGCCGCATGATCACCGACGACTTCAACCGCGCCTTCGCGCAGTGCGACGTCATCATGGGCCCCACCAGCCCGACCACGGCCTTCGACGCCGGCGCCAAGAGCGACGACCCGGTGGCCATGTATCTGAACGACATCTACACCATCTCGGTGAACCTCGCTGGCCTGCCAGGCATGTCCATCCCCGCGGGTTTCGGCGCCGACCGGCGGCCGGTGGGCCTGCAGATCATCGGCCAGTATTTTGACGAGGCGCGCCTGCTGAATGTGGCGCACCGGTACCAACAGGTGACGGACTGGCACCTCCGGGTGCCCAAGGGGTTTGAATAGAAGCCGGTGCCAATGTGGGTTGGGTTGAGAAACGAAACCCAACAAATAAATACACTCAAGCCGTTGGGTTTCGCTGACGCTCAACCCAACCTACGGGACTTGAAACACCACCTACCTATGGTATTATAAACCATATGGTGGCCACACTGATATTCCGGTCCAAGCTGGTCTATCCGGACGGCGCGATCCGCGAGATGGTCTTGTGGCAATTGCCGCGGTCGACACCGGACCGGCCGCACGGTTTCAAGTATCGCCTGTATTATGGATCGTCGGACGGAACCTGTCTGGTGCGGTACGACAATGAAGCTGGCAAGGGCGACCATCGCCATTATCGGAAGCGGGAGTTGCCGTACAAATTCCGGGATGTCGACGCCCTCGTCGAGGATTTTATGACCGACATCACGCGGCTCCGTGGAGGCAGATCATGAGCAAAACCAAGAAGCGCAAAGAAATCCGGCTCGAAGTGCGCGGTGAGCGTGAATCCGCCCAGGAATTCGTCGGGGCCTGGAAGCGCGCCGCACGCCATCCCCACAAGGGCCCGGCGATCGAGCACGTCTACTTTCTCGATGTGGCGACCATGCTGCGCACGCTGACCAAGCGGCGCATGGAGTTGCTGCATGATCTCCATCGGCGCGGGCCGATGACGGTGCGCGCCCTGGCGATCCACCTCAAGCGTGACTACAAGAATGTGCATGCGGACGTAAAGCTTTTGCGCCAGGTCGGCTTGATCGAACTGGATGATACCGGCAAGGCAGGGGTGCCATGGGATCGAATCGCCGCCGAGATCCAGCTTGCGGCGTAGTGTGATACCGCCGGAAAGAGCGGTGCGCAGCCAGAGGTAGGTTGGGTTGAGGAACGAAACCCAACAAATAAATACACTCAAGCCGTTGGGTTTCGCTGGCGCTCAACCCAACCTACGGGATGCTAAATTATTATGCAATGGGAAACAGTCATCGGTCTTGAAGTCCACGCGCAGCTGCGCACCAAGAGCAAGTTGTTCTCCGCCGCGGCCACGCAATACGGTGCCGAGCCCAACACCCAGGCCTGCGCCGTGGATATCGCCCTGCCCGGGGTGTTGCCGGTGATGAACCGGGATGCGGCGCGCATGGCGGTGAAGCTCGGACTCGCGGTGGGTGCCACCATCAACAAGCGCTCGGTGTTCGCGCGCAAGAATTATTTCTATCCGGACCTGCCCAAGGGTTATCAGATCTCCCAGTACGAACTGCCCATCGTGCAACTCGGCAAACTCAAGATCGAAGTGGACGGCGAGGAAAAGGTCATCGGCATCACCCGCGCCCACCTGGAAGAGGACGCGGGCAAGTCCCTGCACGAGGATTTCCACGGGCTCACCGGTATCGATCTCAATCGTGCCGGCACGCCGCTGCTGGAGATCGTGTCCGAGCCGGACATGCGCTCGGCCAAGGAGGCGGTGGCCTATCTCAAGAAGCTGCATGCCCTGGTACGTTACCTCGAGATCTGCGACGGCAACATGCAGGAGGGCTCGTTCCGCTGCGACGCCAACGTGTCGGTGCGCCCCAAGGGGCAGCACGAATTCGGCACGCGCGCCGAGCTCAAGAACATCAACTCCTTCCGCTTCGTGGAAAAGGCCATCGAGTACGAGGTCGCGCGCCAGATCGATCTCATCGAGGGTGGCGGCAGCGTGGTGCAGGAGACGCGGTTATACGACTCGGTGAAGAACGAGACACGCCCCATGCGCAGCAAGGAGGAGGCGCACGATTACCGCTACTTCCCCGACCCGGACCTGTTGCCGCTGATGGTGGAGGAGAGCTTTATACAGGAAACCGCCAAGACCCTGCCGGAGCTGCCGGACGCCAAGGCCGCACGTTTTGCCGCCGAATATAAATTATCCACCTACGACGCCGCCGTGCTCACCAGCTCGCGCGAGATGGCGGATTACTTCGAGGCGGCAGTGCGGGCCGCCGCCGCCGAGCCCAAGCTCGTGGCCAACTGGGTGATCGGCGAACTGTCCGGCTACCTTAATAGAGACAACACGGATATCGCCGACTCGCCGGTGACCGCGACCCTGCTCGCTGGCCTGGTGCAGCGCATCAGCCACCTGGTGGCCACCGGACTGGGTCAGCCGGACCGGGAGCCACGCGCCGTCGTACCCGAGGTCGAAGGCCGGCCCACCGCATTGAAACTGCCGCCCGGGACGGCGGTGCCGAAGTTGAACGCATGTCGCTTCAAACTGACGTCGACGGTCGCGCCGGGCGCCACACCGTCCAGGGCGACCGACACATTGCCCTTGCGAAAATTGTCGATGTAGGTGTCCGCCGACTCCATCGCCAGAAAATCCAGCATTGCGTTGAGCCCTTCGGGACTCAGATCGTTGTCGTTGCGAACGGTGGCACCGACGATGTTGAGATCGCGGACGGTGACCCGACGGTCCGCCGTGGGCACGTCGTTGCTGAACTCGGTGCGAACGAAATACGAGCCTGCCGGCAAGTCAAACGTGTGCTGATAGCTATTGAATCCACCACCGACGTCGAATCCCGCCTTGGTGTCGGCGATCACAAAGCGCATTTTGCGATCTAGTGCCGGATGAGTTTCGAGCG
>JANNJF010000042.1:0-5745 GCA_031405715.1 Gammaproteobacteria bacterium
GTCTGGAAGGGCCGCAGATCAATCCGTCGGCGCGGCCGGATGTGGTATCCAGCCAGGATGAAGTCGACGATCTGTTGTCGAGTTTGGGTTTCTAAGGAAAGCACATATGCCGATTGATGCAGACGACAAGATACTCCAGGACTTCCTGGTCGAGGCGGGCGAGATACTCGAAAAACTTGGCGAGCAGTTGGTCGAGCTCGAGCAGCGTCCGGAAGACTATAACCTGTTGAATGCCGTGTTTCGCGGATTTCATACCATCAAGGGCGGCGCTGGTTTCCTCGCCGTTACCCCGCTGGTGCAGGTATGTCATCGCGCCGAGGATGTGTTCAACCTGTTGCGCCAGGGCACACGTAAGGTGGACGCGCAGTTGATGGACGTGATGTTGCGCGTACTGGATGTGGTCAACGAAATGTTTCAGTCGTTGCGCGCGGCGCGCGATCCGGAGCCCGCCACCGAGGAACTGCTGGCACAGCTGGAGGTGTTCTCCAAAGGCAGCGCGGCGCCTGCCCCTGCACCCGCGAAGTCGCAGGCCGCGGCGCCCACGGCGGCAGCCAGCGACGATATTACCGACCAGGAATTCGAGGAGTTGCTGAATTCCATGGCTGGGAAGCAGCCGGGTACAGCGCCGCAAGCGGGCGCCCAACAACCGGCCTCGGATGAAATCAGCGACGACGAATTCGAGGCGCTGTTGGATGTGCTGCATAACACGCCGGCTAACCAGAATATGGCGGCGGTGCCCGTGGTCAAGTCGGTCGTCGGTGAGATCGTCAATGACGCGCCCAAGCCACAGAAAAAAACCGAGTTACCGGCGGTCGCCACGCCCGCGCCCGAAACCACGGTGCGCGTGGATACCAAACGCCTGGACGACATCATGAACATGGTGGGTGAGTTGGTGCTGGTGCGCAACCGCCTGGTGACACTGGAGGCGTCGTACAACGATGAAGCCATGTCCAAGGCGGTCTCCAACATGGATGTGGTGACGGCCAATCTGCAGCTGGCGGTGATGAAGACCCGCATGCAACCGATCAAGAAGGTGTTCGGGCGTTTCCCGCGCGTGGTGCGGGATCTCGCGCGCAGCCTGAATAAGGAAGTCGTACTGGAACTGCGCGGCGAAGAAACCGATCTGGACAAAAATCTGGTGGAGGCCCTGGCCGACCCCTTGGTGCATCTGGTGCGCAATGCCGTGGATCACGGGGTGGAAATGCCGGACGTGCGCGTGGCCGCGGGCAAGCCGCGTGGCGGCACCGTGTTGCTGTCCGCGGAGCAGGAGGGCGATCACATCCGCTTGACCATCACCGACGACGGTGCCGGTATGGACGCCGAGGTGCTACGGCGCAAGGTGGTGGAGAAAGGATTGATGGATGTCGAGGCGGCCAAACGCCTGACGCGGGAAGACTGTTTCAATCTGATTTTCCTACCCGGATTTTCGACCAAGACCGAGATATCCGACGTGTCCGGTCGCGGTGTCGGCATGGACGTGGTCAAGACCAGTATCGTTAGGCTCAATGGCACGGTGCACATCGACTCGGAGCTTGGCAAAGGTTCGCGTATATCGATCACGGTTCCCCTGACTTTGGCCATCATGCCCACCCTCATGGTGGTGGTGGGCAAGCAGACGTTCGCCCTGCCCTTGAACTGCGTTGCGGAGATCCTGCATCTCGACCTGACCACCACCAACACCGTCGATGGTCAGACCGTGGTGATGGTGCGCGACCGCCCGTTGCCGCTGTTCTATCTGCGGCGCTGGCTGATGCCCAAGGAAAGGTCGCACCCGTGGCCGCACGACGGCCATGTGGTCGTGGTGCATGTCGGCACTCAGCGTGTCGGATTTGTTGTGGATGCGCTGGTGGGTCAGGAGGAGGTGGTGATCAAACCGCTGGGCGCCTTGCTGCACGGCACCTTGGGTCTGGCCGGCGCCACCATTACCGGCGACGGACGCATGGCCCTGATCCTGGATGTCCCCGGTCTGATGAAGTCTTATACCGGGTCGGGTACCTCGGGGATCCGGGAGGTTGCCTGATGGCGGTCCGTGTTCTCATCGTTGACGATTCCGGTTTTTTCCGCCGCCGCATCAGCGAAATTCTCAGCAGCGACCCGCGCATCGAAGTGGTTGGCATGGCGGCGGACGGCATGGAGGCGATCCGGAAAGTCGCCGAGCTCAAGCCGGACGTGGTGACCATGGACATCGAGATGCCGGTGCTCGATGGCATCAGCGCGGTGCGCCGCATTATGGCCACGCACCCGACACCGATACTCATGTTCTCGTCGCTCACCAGCGATGGCGCCAAGGCGACCCTCGATGCGCTGGATGCCGGTGCCGTGGATTACTTACCCAAACGCCTGGAGGATCTGTCGCCGGACCATGCGGAGGCCAGCAAGATACTGTGCGCGCGTGTACGTACCATCGGATTACGCGGCATGGTGGGACGCAGCGCCGTGCCCAAGGTCGCAGGCGTGGCCCCGACGCCACCGCCGCTGAAGTCGCGCGTGGCCTTGCCGCCCCGCGGCAGCTGCAAGATCGTATTGATAGGTACATCCACCGGCGGACCGGCGGCCTTGCAGCAGGTATTGAGCAAACTGCCCGCGGATTATCCCGTGCCCATCCTGTTGATTCAGCATATGCCCGGCAGCTTCACCCCGGCCTTCGCCCAGCGACTCAATCAACAGTGCGCGATCAGCGTCAAGGAAGCGGCCGAAGGCGATGTGCTGAAACCCGGCAGCGCGTTGCTCGCCCCGGGCGGTCGGCAGATGGTGGTGGAGGACCGGCGCGGCAGCGTGGTGGTGCATATCACCGACAGCGAGCCGGGGCAGAATTATCGTCCGTGTGTAGACATTACCTTTACCTCGGTGGCCAAGGCCTATCCGGGCAAAGTCCTGGCGGTGGTGCTGACCGGCATGGGGGCGGATGGCCGGGAGGGCGCGCGCGTACTGAAGCAGGGCGGTTCATATATCTGGGCGCAGGATGAAGCCTCCTGCGTCGTGTACGGCATGCCGATGGCGGTGGCCGAGGCGGGGCTGGTGGATCAGGTTCTGTCCTTGTCCGACATCGGACCGAATCTGGCGCAGGGAATTTAATCCATGGACATACTGAGTCTCGTCGGCCTCATTGTCGCCTTCGGTGCCATCCTCGGTGGCAATGCCTTAGAAGGCGGCCATTTGAGTGGGCTGATGCAGCTGACCGCCTTCGTCATCGTGTTTGGCGGCACCCTGGGTGCGGTGCTACTGCAGACCCCCATGCCCATTTTTATGCGCTGCCTGAAGATGACGGTGTGGGTGTTCTTTCCGCCGAAGATCGCCGCCAAAGAGGCCATCGAAAAAATCATCGGCTGGAGTCAGGTCGCACGCAAAGAGGGTCTGCTCGGCCTCGAATCCATCGCCGAGTCCGAGCCGGACAAATTCGCCGGCAAGGGTCTGCAGCTGCTGGTGGACGGCACCGAGCCGGACGCCATACGCAGCATACTGGAAGTGGAGCTCGGCACCGCCGAACACCGGGATACGCAGGCGGCCAAGGTTTACGATGGTCTGGGCGGTTATTGCCCAACCGTCGGCATCATCGGCGCGGTCATGGGCCTGATCCATGTGATGTCCAACCTGAGCGATCCGAGCAAACTCGGCAGCGGTATCGCGGTGGCGTTTGTCGCGACCATCTACGGCGTCGGTATGGCCAACCTGATCTTTCTGCCCTTCGCCGGCAAGATCAAAGGTCTGATACACGATCAGACACAGTTCCGCGAGATGATCATCGAAGGCATTATCTCCATTGCCGCCGGTGAAAACCCGCGCAATATCGAAAACAAACTGCAGGGTTACCTGCACTGAGGAGCCTCTGAACAAGCTCCGACATGAAGCCCTATGGCACGCAAGAAGAAACATGAGGAACACGAAAACCACGAACGTTGGCTGGTCTCCTACGCCGACTTCATAACGTTGTTGTTCGCCTTTTTTGTCGTGATGTACTCCCTGTCGGCGGTCAACGAGGGCAAGTTCCGCGTCTTGTCCGAATCCCTGGTGGCCGCGTTCAATACCACGCCCAAGAGTATGCAGCCGGTACAGGTCGGTCAGCCGGTCAAGGCACCGGCGGCGCCGGTGCAGCGACTGGATCCCCTCAAGGCACCGCCGACGGTGGCGCCGATTGAAATCAACAAGCCGGCGCCACCGGCGCCACCGGACATCACGCCGCGTATGCAGGCGATAAAGGAAATGGCCGATGCCATCGAACGCGCCATGGGGCCGTTGATCAAGGCCGATCTGCTGCTGGTGCGGCGCGATAGCCTGTGGATAGAGGTGGAAATAAAAACCAGCATCCTGTTTCCCAGCGGTAGTGCGAACCTGCAGTCGCAGGCCATTCCGATTCTGGAAAAGATCGCCGAGATATTGGGTAAATTCCCCAACGCCGTGCACGTGGAAGGGTTTACCGACAACGTGCCGATCAATACCGTCGCCTTTCCCTCCAACTGGGAGCTGTCCGCGGCGCGTGCCGCGAGTGTGGTGCATTTATTTATGAAAGCGGGCATGCAGCCCGAACGCATGGCGGCCATCGGACTCGGCGAATACCGGCCGATCGCGGACAATAGCAGCGAGGAAGGGCGCAACAAAAACCGGCGTGTGGTGTTGGTGGTGCTGGCGGAGGGAGACACCAGCGATGCGCTACAGGTGTCCCACGCGGCACTGCAAAACACCCGCCACGCGCTCGATGCGCAGGGGGTGCCGCCGGCCGCCGCCGAGGCCGTCGGCACAGAGGCCTCGCCGGAGGGCGCCATTCCCCATGTGCCCGCGCCGACAGTAAAGAACGCTCCGTCGTCGAAGACCGCTCCCCTGTCAGCGCCCTCACAGGCCGTACCGCCGTCGAAGGTCGCACCGCCGGCAGAGAGCGCACCGCCGGCAGAGATTACTCCGCAGTCGATGATCGCGCCGCTAATAAAGAAATTTTCGGCGATACAGGTCGTTCCGCCGCTGCCTGTCGCGCCGGCCGTTCCGTCCGGCACACAGCAGAGCGGGGGCGCGCCGCCATGAAGGTCTGGGCGGTCGCCAATCAGAAGGGCGGGGTGGGTAAGACCACCACCGCCGTGACCCTCGCCGGCCTGCTGGCGCAGCAGGGTCACGAGACGCTGCTGGTGGATCTCGATCCGCACGGCTCCATGACCGCCTATTTCGGCTACAACCCGGATAGTATCGAAGATGGTGTGTATCGTCTGTTTGAAGGCGGCGCTGCCGGGGGTCGGGATATGCCGGTGCCGGTTCTGCGCCAAACCCGTTTCGAGCATCTGGTACTGTTGCCGGCCTCCACGGCGCTGGCGACCCTGGACCGACAACTCGGCGCACGTGATGGTATGGGTCTGGTGCTGGCACGCTACCTGCGACGCATGGCGGCACGCTTCGAATATGTATTGATCGATTGTCCGCCGGTGCTCGGCGTGTTGATGGTGAACGCGCTGGCTGCCTGCGGCCATTTGGTGATTCCGGTGCAGACTGAATTTCTCGCGCTCAAGGGCCTGGAGCGCATGCTGCACACCCTTGGCATGATTTTACATGCGCGTAAAATCGACATTCCTTATACCATTGTCCCGGCGTTGTTCGACCGTCGCACACGCGCCTCGGTGGATAGCCTGCGGTCCCTGCGGGAGACCTATCCGGAGCATCTCTGGTCGGGCGCGATTCCGGTGGACACCCAGTTGCGCGAGGCCAGTCGTCTGGGAGGACCCATCTCTCATCTTTCCCCCCAGGCCCGTGGCACCCTGGCCGATG
>JANNJF010000043.1:0-6830 GCA_031405715.1 Gammaproteobacteria bacterium
CGACTTCCTGGTCAAGCCCATCGACCCCATGCAGTTGCTGGCACGGGTGCATTCCCTCACCAAGCTCGACCTGACCACGCGCCGACTGGCGGCGTCGCAGGCGGCCCTGAAAGATCAATCGACCCTTGACCCCCTCACCGGCCTCAGCAGCCGGCGCTATTTTCAGCAGAGCTGTGAGCAGAATCTGGCCTATGCCGTGCGTCACGGGCAGGGCCTGGCCCTGATCCGCATGGAGATCGATGGGTTCAAGTCGATCTATCGGCAGTATGGCGACGACCTGGTCGACCAGATCCTGGTGTGGCTGGCGGGTAATTTCACTGCCACCTGCCGGCGCGAGGACACGGTGGCACGCATCGGTGGCGCAGCGTTTGCGGTGGTGGCGCCCGCGACCGATCTGGACAAGGCCCAGGCCCTGTGTCGCCGTCTGTGTCAGGCGGTGGTGCGCAAACCCTTTGTCAGCGGTACCACGGAGATAGCCGTGACCATGAGCGTGGGCGCCGTGACCATGGAGCAGAATGGTGTGCGCAGTTATGAGGAGCTCATGCAGATTGCGGAGCGGCGTACACGCCTCGCGCGTCACGCCGGCGGCGATCGTGTGGTTGCGGTGGAAACAGCTGGGCCTTCGATCCTCGAAGAATTATCGCTGGGTGACCAAGAGGCCGTGCTGGCACCCATGGTATTGCGGGACACGGTTATCCCGGCGCTGCCGGAGGTAGCGGAGTTGTCTGCGCTGGAATTCGATATGCAGGAATTCAGCCTGGACACGGCGCCCATCGACGCCGCTGTGGTTACCCCGCTACCGATTCAGGCCGACGTGGCCGACAGTCTGGAATACGTGGGTCTCGATGCGGCGTTGCAAAAACTGGTGAATGGCGAGGGCGACAGCCTCGAGCCGTGGCTGGACAGCATCGTGCGGCGGCTGTTGCCGCTGCTGGAGTTTTACAGTGACCGCCGGGAGGGAGTGCTGGCGGCGGGCATTGCCGTGATCAAAATGCGCTGTCCGGGTCGGGAGTAGCTTGGAGTGCGGCGGCTCGCCGCCGCTTTAATATAGGGAGCTCGCTCGCGCATTCCACAAAGAGCCCCGCCATGCATTGCCCTCCCGGCAATTTTTGAAGTCGTATCCCCCGATCTTTCTCACTCAACTATCCAGTGTGAGCGACCCCTGGCTGGGTCGATCGTAGATCAGATAGGGGTCCCTCCAGCGCGCCAGTGGATTCAACGTGTGTTCGATGATGTGCTCGCTGTCGATAATATGGCGAACGTTGATGCCTAGCTGCAGGAGATAATCGGCGATCAACGCGCGGTGGCAGTCCTGCGACAGTTTTTCCGCACACAGAATCGCGAGGCGGGTTTTGCCAGCGAGCTGGGTCAGATGTTGGATGCCTTTACGGAATACCTCGGTGGCCATGTGATCGGCGTAGGCGCGCATGTCGTCCGATAGCAGCGCGGTGTGTGCCGACACGGCGTTGCCGGCGCGTTTGCCGCCCAGCTGACGACCAGCCCAGTGGTACACCATGCCACTACCTTCCAGGGCCATGCGCAGGTTGTCCTCGGAGAAGTGCGGATAGCGGCGCGATCCGGGGAAGCTGCGCACATCCACCAGCGTTTGTACGCCGGCGCCGCGCAGCAGCGCCACCAGTTCCTGCAGGCTGCGGTTGCTGTGGCCGAGGGTGTGGATCGTCGGCGCTGTCGGTGACATTGTTAATCAGACTCCTTGTGTGTTGAGCGAGCGCGGGATGGGCGATGTCCACCGGTCAGGCCGGTCCTTTGGAGTGCGGGAGCTTGCTCCCGCTTTTTAATGTGTAGTGCCCTACCTAAGATCTATATTAAAGCCGCGGCAAGCCAGCGCACTCCAACTGTAATAATATCCCTTTTAGATTCCGATATAACCAAATAAGGCAGGCAAGCATGATCGGACTACTGCAACGTGTGACCCAGGCCCAGGTGAACGTGGCGGGCGAGACCGTGGCCCGCATCGACCGTGGACTGCTGATATTCGTCGGCGTGCAGCGGGACGACGACGAAGCGCGTGCCGACCGGCTGTTGGCGCGTGTGCTCGGCTATCGGGTATTCGCTGACGGCGCGGGCAAGATGAATCTGAGCCTGGAGGAGGTGGGCGGCGCACTGTTGTGGGTGCCGCAATTCACCCTGGCCGCCGACACCACTAAGGGCATGCGCCCAAGCTTCACCCCCGCCGCGCCGCCGGAACAGGGCCAGCGATTGTTTGAGTATCTGGTGGCGCAAGCACGGGCGCAGGGCGCTGCGGTGGCAAGCGGCGTGTTCGGCGCCGACATGCAGGTGAGTCTGATCAACGACGGCCCGGTGACCTTCTGGCTGCAGGTTTGATACGCAGCGCAGTCAGGCTCTCTCCGAAATAACTCCCTCTCCCCCGCGCCTTTCGGGGGAGAGGGTGGGGTGAGGGGGTTATTGTCAATTTTCCCCTCACCCTGTCCCTCTCCCCAAAAAAGGGAGAGGGAACGCAGGCTGATAGTTTTTTGCCACTGGCTTAGAGACTCCCGTACCAACAACAATTACGTCTATGCGCGCTCAATGGAAAAGGCCATGACCTCCGCCAGACGTTGGGCACCCAAGGCCAGCATCACCAACCGGTCCACCCCGAGGGCCACGCCGGCGCAGGCCGGCAATCCATGATCGAGGGCCGCCAGCAGGCGTTCGTCCGGTGGCGTCCACGCCAACCCCAGGGTCTTGCGGCGGGCGAGGTCCGCATCGAAGCGCCGCCGTTGTTCCCCGGCGTCCCCCAGTTCGTGAAAGCCATTGGCCAGTTCCACCCCGTGGAGATACAACTCGAAGCGTTCCGCCACCGCCGGTTTGTCGGGCCGCAGGCGCGCCAGCGCCGCCTGGGACGCGGGATAGTCGTAGAGAAATGTCAGCCGGCCTAGTCCTAAGTGCGGTTCGATCAGGTGGGTGAGCAGCAGATCGCGCCAGCCATCCCAGGCGTCCGGGTCGAGTCCGGCGGCGGCGATGCCATGCTGTCGTGCGCAGGTGGCCCACTGCGCGCCGCTGGCAGTGAGTGGGTTGAGGCCGGTGTGGCGGAGGAAGGCGTCTTCGTAGGTCAGCCACTCCGTGGCACCGAGGGGCACGCGGTTTTCCAGCACGTGCGTCACCAGCTCGGCCACTTCCGTCATGAGCTGGCGATGATCGTAGTCCGGTCGATACCATTCCAGCAGGGTGAATTCCGGGTTATGCAGGCGCCCGGCCTCACCGTCGCGGAATACCTTGCACAGTTGAAAGATCGGCCCGCTGCCCGCGGCCAACAGGCGTTTCATGGGAAATTCCGGTGAGGTGTGCAGATACAAGGCTTGCCCCCGGTGGGCACCGGGGCCGATGTACTGCGTGCTCAGGCTATGCAGCTGCGGGTCGGTGGTGGCCGCCGCGGAGAGTTGCGGCGTTTCCACTTCCAGCACGCCGCGGTCGATGAAGAAGGCGCGCAGCTTCTGCAACAGCCGCGCGCGTTGCTGCAGGGTGTCGAGGGGTGCGCTGGGTCGCCAGTCGCTGGGTGGGGCAGGTTGCATACTTGGATCGTTCACTGATCCGGGTGGCGCCGGATCAGTGCGACAGCATCATTCCTTGGCGCGGGAAACGTATTCACCGGTGCGGGTGTTGACCTTGATGACCTCGCCGTTCTGGATGAACAAGGGCACGCGTACCACCGCGCCGGTTTCGAGTTTCGCCGGCTTGCCGCCGCCGCCGCTGGTGTCGCCGCGCACGCCCGGGTCGGTCTCGACGATCTTGAGCGCCACGGTATGCTGAGGCTCCACGGACAAGGGCACGCCGTTCCACAGGGTGACCAGGCAGGTGACCTCTTCCTTCAGCCATTTGACCGTGTCGCCCACGGCCTTGGCGTCCGCCGGTATCTGCTCGAAGGATTCCGGGTTCATGAAGTGGAAGAACTCGCCGTCGCTGTACAGATACTGCATTTCCGTATCGATGACGTCGGCGGCCTCGATGGAGTCGCCGGACTTGAAGGTGCGCTCGATGACGCGACCGGACCGGAGATTGCGTATCTTCACCCGGTTGAAGGCCTGACCCTTGCCCGGTTTCACAAACTCGTTTTCAATGATGGAGCCGGGGTCGTTGTCGAGCATGACCTTGAGACCGGGCTTGAATTCGTTGGTACTGTAAGTAGCCATTTAACACCTGTGCCGTGAGTATGGGACAATCGGCCGCTATGATACCCGGAACTTCTGTATTAAGGCAGCCACCCCCCTGGCAGACGGAACTGGCCGCGGCCGTGACCGATCCGGCGGAGTTGCTCGCCCTGTTAGGCCTGGGGTCGGAGCTGTTGCCCGCCGCCCGCGCCGCCGCCTGCGGGTTTCCGCTGCGGGTGCCGCGGGGGTTTGTCGCGCGCATGGCCAGGAACGACCTGGCGGACCCGTTGTTGCGCCAGGTCCTGCCCTTGGCGGCGGAAGACCACATCCATCCGGACTACACCCTGGACCCCGTGGGTGACCTGGCGTCGCAGGCGACCCCCGGTGTGTTGCATAAATACGCCGGGCGCGTGCTGCTCACCGCCACTGGCGCCTGTGCGGTGCATTGCCGTTATTGTTTCCGCCGGCATTTTCCCTACGCCGAGGCGAATGCCGCCGCCGATCACTGGCAGGGGGCGTTGGCGCATATTGCCGCCGACGACAGCATCCGCGAAGTGATCTTAAGCGGCGGCGATCCCCTGGTATTGTCGGATCGGCGGTTGGCGGAATTTACTCGGGCCCTGGCGGATATCCAGCACGTACAGCGTCTGCGCATTCATACGCGCTTGCCCATCGTGCTGCCGTCGCGGGTGAACGATGAACTGCTCGACTGGCTGGCGCGCCCGCGTTTTCAGACCGTGCTGGTGGTGCATGCCAATCACGCGCAGGAAATCGATGGGGCAGTGGTGGACGCCTGTGCGCGTCTGAGCGCCAGTGGCGTGACGCTGTTGAACCAATCGGTACTGCTGCGCGGGGTGAACGACAACACTGATGCGCTTGTGCGGTTGAGCGAGACCTTGTTCGCTGCGGGAGTGCTGCCGTATTACCTGCATCTGTTGGACCGGGTACAGGGGGCGGCGCATTTTGCGGTGGACGAGAATGTGGGCCTTAAGCTGATGCAGCAGCTGAACGCGCGCTTGCCCGGCTATCTGGTGCCGCGCCTGGTGCGCGAGGTGGCGGGCGCGCCGGGCAAGGTGCCCATGACACCCGCATCAGTCACTCCTTAATAATGAGGAGAACGGCAACTAGTGCGCAGCAGAGTCTATGGGGTCCCTTGTCCCTTGGGGAGAAGGACAGGATGAGGGCGGTTTTAACGCTGCCGCCCCTTACCCTGGCTCTCTCCCGGAGCTCCCTTCGGGGAGGCACAATGAAGTGGTCTAATCATTCCGGACACCTTGTTAAGGGAGTAAAATACCCAAACGAGGTGAGCAATGAAAGCAGAAAAGAAAGCCGATAAACCAACCAGAAAGCAGTATGACGAAGCATTCAAACGGGACGCCGTGGCCCTGGTCACGGAACAAGGCCACCAGGTCACCGACGCCGCAAGGCGGTTAGGGATAAGCCCCACCCTGATCTATCGCTGGAAACTGGAATTTGAGCAGGAGGCCACAGGGTCACGGTTATCCGCCGATGAGCGTGAGGAGCTTACCCGCCTGCGCCGGGAGAACCGCCAGCTGCTGATGGAGACCGAAATCCTAAAAAAAGCGACGGCCTACTTCGCGAAGCACTCGAGGTGAGATATGCGTTCATGGCGAAGTGGGCAAACGAGTATCCGGTGGCCGTGCTGTGCCACGTGCTCGCGGTGACCAGAAGTGCGTACTACGACTGGAAACAGCGCGGCGCCACGGTGGTCGGTGCCGAGGCGTTCGCGCGGTGTGCACGGATGAAGGCACTGTTTGCGCAGTCCCGCGAGAGTCTCGGCAGTCGGGGAATGGTCCGGCAGTTGCGCAACGCCGGGTACGTCATTGGCCGTTATCGGGTGCGTCGGCTCATGAAACGGCTGGGGTTGGTGGTGAAGATCAAACGCAAATACTGCATCACCACCCAGAGCAAGCACGACCTGCCCGTGGCCGGCAACGTCTTGAACCGGGAATTCACCCAGGCCGTACCCAACCAGACCTGGGTCGCCGACATCACCTATGTCTGGACCGTGCAGGGCTGGCTGTATCTCGCGGTGGTCATGGACCTGTGTTCACGGCGGATCGTGGGCTGGTGCATGGACAAGACCATGACCCAGGCACTGGCCATTCGGGCCCTGATGATGGCGATTAACCTGCGTCAGCCGAAGGCCGGGTTGATGCATCACTCCGACCGGGGCAGCCAGTATGCCAGTGAGGCCTACCAGGCCTTGCTGAAACAACACGGCCTCCGCCCCTCGATGAGCCGCAAAGGCAATTGCTGGGACAACGCGGTGATGGAACGATTCTTCAAAAGCTACAAGGGAGAATGGATTGGTGACCAGGTGTATTACACCCGTGAGGCCGCCATCCGTGACATGCACGAATACATGAAATACTACGACGGCGTTCGATTGCATTCCACGCTGGGATACCGGACCCCGATGGAATATGAGAATAGTCTTAGCAGGGTGTCCGGATTGGGTTGACCACTACACTAACATTTTTACAAATTATCAGGGGATCGTCTTCAATGAGCAGGATCCGAGCACGTGGAGAGGATATACGCCGCTATATCATTGGAAATGTCGAGAAACACCCAAACGACATTAGCCGGTTAACGGCTGAAAAATTTGATATCACCCGACAAGCCGTAAACAAGCACCTGCAGCGGCTTACAGCCGAAAAGACTCTGACCGAGACCGGCAAAACCCGCAGCCGGGCT
>JANNJF010000044.1:0-7951 GCA_031405715.1 Gammaproteobacteria bacterium
GGCCTGTTGACCCTCGGCACACAAAGCGGAGAGAATGGGTGACCAGCGAAGATGCCGGGCCGAAAGCTGGCTGGTACGCCATCAGCATTCGTCAATTACAGAGCGGATTTTGCCGCCCTGGCCAGGAAAAACTCCGATGACCCCGGCAGTGCCGTCAAGGGCGGTGATCTCGGCTACGTAACGCGTAATGGTTCGATGGTTAAACCGTTTGAAGACGCACTGTTTGGTCTGAAGAAGGGTGATCTCAGTCAGCCGGTACGTACCAGTTTTGGCTATCATCTGATCAAACTGGTCGATCTCAAAGCGCAGACGCGCAAGGCGTTTAGCGACGTACGTGTCGAGATCGAATCCGCGCTGCGTACGCGCAAGGCCGAAGAACAGTTCTATGAAATGTCCGAGCGGCTGAATAATCTCGTGTACGAGCAGTCCGACAGTCTCAAGCCGGCCGCCGAGGCCCTCGGTCTGTCGATTGTGCAAAGCGACTGGTTCGCGCGCCCAGGCGGTGAAGGCATCGCTGCCAACCCACGCATCGTCGAGACCGCTTTTGATCCCGAAATCCTGAGCCAGGGACGCAACAGCAATGTCATCGAGACGGAACCTACCACCCTGGTGGCACTGCGCGTCATTGCGCATCAGGAGGCGGCAGCGTTGCCGCTGACGGCGGTGCGTGGCCAGATCGAAGCGACACTCAAACAGACTCAGGCCCAGGAAGCCGCCAGGCAAGCGAGCGAGAAGCTTCTGGGCCAGCTGCGTCAAGGCGAACCGCTGGCCACACTAGCGAAGAGCGCGGCCCTGTCGGTGGCCGGCGGCAAGGCGGTTACACGTCGGCAGCCGCTTGGCATGGAGACACCTCTGCTGGAAGCGGTTTTCGCCGCTCCGCGGCCGGTGGAGGGCAAGTGGGTATATGGCAGTGTCGAAGTGAAGGATGGGTATGCGGTGTATGCCTTGAGTGCGGTGAAGGATGGAAGCGCCGATCAGGCCGATGCCGAATTAAAGAATCTGGCACGTCGCACACTGTCCGATCGGCGTGGACGGGAATACTACGCTGACTACCGCGCCAGTCTGCGCTTGGAAACCAAGCTGAAGCTCTATCCGGATCGGCTGTGATCCGCTAGAGAACTTCTGAACAAGTCCCCTCTCCCCCGTGTATTTCGGGGGAGAGGGTTAGGGTGAGGGGGGAATCTTCGGTCTTTGTCCCTCATCCAGTCCTTCTCCCGAGGGGAGAAGGGACCCTGGGTTTGAGCGGTGGAGAACGCTGATGGCAAACATACGTTCCAAACAGAATGCAACACTACACTAGCATTATTCGCTGTAGGTAATGCCCACATTGCTGTAGCCGGCATCCACATAGGTGATTTCGCCGGTGATGCCCGAGGCAAGGTCCGAACACAAGAAGGCCGCCGCGTTACCGACTTCCTCTATCGTGACGCCCCGGCCCAGGGGCGTGGATTTCTCGTAGGCGTCCAACATTTTCTTGAAGTCGCTGATGCCGGCGGATGCCAGGGTCTTGATTGGCCCGGCGGAAATTCCATTGACGCGAATGCCGTCCGCGCCGAGGCCCGCGGCGAGGTAACGCACATTGGCCTCGAGGCTGGCCTTGGCCAGGCCCATGACATTGTAATGGGGAATGGAGCGTACCGCGCCGATGTAGGACAGGGTAAGCAGGGCGCCGTTACGTCCCTGCATCAGGCTGCGCCCGGCCTTGGCCAGGGCGGTAAAGCTGTAGGAGCTGATTTCGTGGGCGGTATTGAAGCCGGCCCGGGTGGCCGAGTCGATGTAGTTGCCCGCCAGTTCCTCACGCGGGGCGTAGGCCACCGAGTGGACAATGATGTCCAAGCTGCCCCAGCGCTGTTTGAGTTCGGCAAAGACATGGTCGATCTGCTCGTCGCTGGACACATCGCAGGGCAGCATGATGGATGAGCCGGTTTCCTGTGCCAGTTTCTCGACGCGTGATAGGAGTTTTTCCGTCTGGTAAGTGTAGGCCAGCTCGGCGCCTTCGCGGTGCATGGCCTTGGCGATGCCCGAGGCGATGGATCGTTCGCTCGCGACGCCGACGATTAGCGCGCGCTTTCCGGTAAGAAAACCCATTTTTAACTCCTGTGCAGACTTAAATTATTGTATAGTATGAACAACTAGACAGGTACACCGATCCGGGCATCGTGTTCATGTTAATGCACAGCGGTAAAATACGACCAGGCAAAATGCCACCAAGCGCCGTGTCCAGCCTTCTCTTGGCGGCTCATAATACAACCCTTGCCTATCTCAGGCCAGCGCTTCTATCCTCCGTCGTCTTAACGGTATATCGATGCTGATGGGCGCACGAAGTGTCGTTGCACTGGTTCTTTCGGCCAGCCTGCTGTCGGCTCCTGCGGTGTCTGCGGCACCCGCCGTCGCGCTGGGCTACACGCCCAAATACCCGCCCGGCTTTGAGCATTTCGACTATGTACAGGCCAATGCACCCAAGGGCGGAGACCTGCATCTCTCGTCGCCCGGAAGTTTCGACAAGCTGAATCCGTACACCCTCAAAGGGGTGAGCGCCACAGGACTGGATGAGTTGGTTTTCGAGTCCTTGATGGAACAGGCCCTGGACGAGCCGTACAGCCTGTATGCCCACCTGGCCGAAGATATCAGTCTCGCCTCCGACCGGCTGTCGGTTACCTTTCGACTGAATCCCAAGGCGCGTTTCTCCAATGGCAAGCCAGTGCTGGCGGACGATGTCAAAAACACGTTCGATGTCCTGAAGAGTAAGCTCGCGCATCCGAGTTACGGGTTCTATTGGGCCGATATCAAGCGCGCGGTTGTGCTTGCCCCACTGGTCGTGCGTTTTGACTTCGCCCGACCCAATCCGGAGCTGCACCTTATCGTCGCCCAGATGCCGGTATTCTCTCGCGAGTGGGTGGGTGATAAACCGTTCAACACGCTGGTGACCGAGCACCCCATCGGCAGTGGTCCTTATGTCGTGAAAGAGGTGGACTTTGGTAAGCGCATTACCTACGAGCGCAGTCCGGATTATTGGGCGCGCGATCTCAATACCCGGCGCGGCATGTTTAATTTCGAGCGCATTATCATCAAATACTACAAAGACGAGACCGTCCGCTTCGAGGCCTTCAAGGCCAACGAGTATGACTTCGTTGCGGAGTACAACTCAAAGCGATGGGCGCGCGAGTACGTAGGTCCGCAATTCAGTAAAAATCTGGTGATAAAGAAAGAACTCAACCATCAGAACAACGCTGGCATGCAGGGATTCATCTTTAACATGCGGCGTGCGATTTTCAAGGATAAGCGGGTACGGCGCGCAATCAACCTGGCGATGGATTTCGAATGGTCGAACAAGAACTTGTTTTACGGCCAATATAGCCGCTGCGATAGTTATTTCAGCAATAGCGAACTGGCCGCGAGCGGCCTGCCCGGCAAGGATGAGCTGGCACTGCTCGAACCGTTGCGCGCCAAGCTCGATCCTGAGGTATTCACCCGGGAATGGCATCCACCGAGCACCACTCCTCCGAACTCCCTGCGTGAAAATCTACGCCAGGCCAAGGCACTGCTCAACGAGGCGGGCTGGCACTTGCGTGATGGTGTGTTGCAGGATGACAGCGGCCGCAAGCTGCAGTTCGAGATTCTGCTGGCACAGACAAACAAGGGTTTTGAGAGAATACTCGCACCGTTTGCGCGTAATCTGGCCAAACTGGGTATCAGGATAACCTACCGTACTGTCGACAATGCACTCTTTCAGCGCCGGTCCGACACCTTTGATTTCGACATGACCGTTGAATCATTCAGCCAGTCCCAATCACCCGGAAACGAGCTGGTGAGCCTCTGGCATTCCTCCAGCGTCGATCAAGAAGGTGCAAAAAATACCATCGGCATCAGGGATCCAGCGGTCGATGCGCTGATCGAGAGGCTTATCTATGCGCCGGACCGCAAGCACCTGGTCAGCGCGGCGCATGCGCTGGACCGGGTGTTGCTGCATGGCGAATACCTGGTGCCAAACTGGTACATTGCGACACATCGCGTTGCCTATTGGGATAAATTCGACTACCCGGAAACGCTGCCGCTTTACTACAGGGCTGAGACCTGGATGCTGCGTACCTGGTGGACCAAGCCGGTGAGCAAAAAGCCATGACAGCCTACATACTCAAACGTCTGCTGCTCATGATCCCGACACTGTTCGGTGTCATGTTGATCACCTTCACGGTGACCCAGTTTGTACCCGGCGGGCCGGTGGAACAGCTGATTCACGATCTACAGCGACATGGCACCAAAGGCGAGGCGAGCAGCGGGGGAGAGGGCCTGCTTTATCGTGGCGCTGCGGGCCTCGATGCTGAGCGTATCAAGCAACTCCGCGCGCTCTACGGTTTCGACAAGCCCGCTCATCAGCGTTTTCTGGAAATGATGCGCAACTACGCCACGTTCAATCTGGGGGAGAGTTACTACCAGCACAAATCGGTTTTCGGCTTGATTGTGTCCAAGCTGCCGGTCTCCATCAGCATCGGTCTGTGGACTTTCTTCATCGTCTATCTGACGTGCATTCCGCTGGGTATTGTCAAGGCAGTGCGTGATGGCTCGTATTTCGACGTGGTGACCAGCACGATCATACTGGTAGGTTACGCCATCCCCGGTTTCGTGCTGGCGATCACCCTGCTGGTGCTATTCGGAGGTGGCAGTTTTTGGGATGTCTTCCCGTTGCGCGGCCTGGTGTCGGATAACTGGTCGGAGTTGAGTTGGTATCACAAAATCACTGATTATCTCTGGCACATGGTGCTGCCCATCACTGCCTCGGTGGTTGGGAGTTTTGCCGTGATGACCATGTTGACCAAGAACAGTTTTATAGAGGAGATACGCAAGCAATATGTGCTCACCGCCCGGGCCAAGGGTTTGACACAGAATACCGTTCTCTACCACCACGTCTTTCGCAATGCCATCATTCCGTTAATCACCGGATTCCCCGCCGCTTTCATCGGCGCATTCTTCAGCGGGAGTCTGCTGATCGAATATATTTTCTCGCTTGACGGTTTGGGGCTGCTTTCCTATGAATCTGTGATGCACCGTGACTACCCGGTGGTGCTGGGCACCCTGTATTTGTTCACCCTGCTTGGCCTCTTCGCCAAACTGATTTCTGACATATGTTATGTGCTGATCGACCCGCGCATCCAGTTCGAGTCGGTGGAATCGTGATGACGGCGGCAACTACAAACAGCAAGTATCAGTCGCCGACCCAACGACGCTGGCGACGTTTCCGTAGCAACCGCCGCGGCTACGTTAGCCTGTGGATATTTGGCATACTATTTTTTCTCAGCATGTTCGCGGACATTCTGAGCAACGACAAACCGTTGCTGGTCCACTACCAGGGGCAGTATTATCTTCCGGTGCTTAAGACCTACGCGGAAACGACCTTCGGAGGTGATTTTGAGACCGAGGCGGACTATAACGACCCGTACGTCGAGCAATTGCTGAGCACGGGCGATAACTGGGTGTGGTATGCCCCTAACCGCTATCGCTACGACTCCATCAATTATTTTGCCGACCAGCCCAACCCGGCTGCGCCATCGCGTCAGAATGTACTGGGCACCGATGACCGTGGACGCGATGTGCTGGCGCGCTTGCTGTATGGCTTTCGTCTATCGGTGTTATTTGCCTTTGTGCTGACCACCGTGGGCATGGTCATTGGTGTGTTCCTGGGTGGATTGCAGGGGTATTTTGGCGGGCGCTTCGATCTGATTTTTCAGCGTGTGGTGGAGATATGGAGTTCCATGCCGGAGCTTTATCTGCTGATTATTTTTGCCGCCATCTTCCAGCCGAGTGTATTGCTGCTGATCATACTGTTGTCGCTGTTCGGGTGGATGAGCTTGGCGGATTATGTACGTGCGGAATTTCTCCGTGGTCGAAATATGGACTACGTCAAGGCGGCACGTGCCCTGGGTGTATCCAACCGCGCCATTATGTGGCGGCATCTGTTGCCCAACGGCATGACGCCGGTGGTGACGTTTCTGCCATTTCGCATCAGTGGTTCGATACTGGCCCTGACCAGTCTTGATTTCCTCGGTCTGGGTGTGCCACCCAGCACACCCAGCTTGGGCGAACTGTTGGCTCAGGGTAAGGACAATATTGATGCATGGTGGCTGTCCATGACCACCTTCGGCGTGCTGGTCGGCACGCTGGTGCTGCTGATTTTTATCGGTGAGGCCTTGCGCGAGGCCATGGATACACGGCGAGGCTGATGACATGACAGGAGTGGCTGAAAATCAATTGTTGTCTGTCCAACACCTGTCGGTCCAGTTCGGCCGCAAAGGCGCCTATTCGGAAGTCGTGCACGATGTGAGTTTTGACGTAGCACCCGGTGAGAAGCTGGCCTTGGTGGGCGAGTCCGGCTCCGGTAAAACCGTTACCGCGCTGTCTATCCTACAGCTGCACGACCCGACCCAGGTGAGTTATCCGCAGGGTGCGATACGCTATGCCGACAATGATCTGTTGCGTCTGGAGGAAGGCGCGATACGCCACCTGCGTGGCAAGGAAATCGCCATGATTTTTCAGGAGCACATGACCGCGCTCAACCCGGTGCAGCCTATCGGCGAACAGCTCATGGAGCCGTTATTGGTGCATGAAGGCATGAATAAAACGCAGGCGCGCAAGCGCATGCTCGAATTGCTCGATCGCACCGGTATCGTCGATCCGCATAAACGTTTCGATGCCTTCCCACATATGCTTTCGGGTGGTCAACGCCAGCGCGCCATGATCGCCATGGCCTTGGCGTGTTCACCGCGTCTGTTGATCGCCGACGAACCGACCACGGCCTTGGACGTCACGATACAGCTGCAGATTCTCGACTTGCTCGAAGACCTGCAAAAAGAATTTTCCATGGCGGTGCTGATGATCACCCACGACCTCAACATGGTACGGCGTTTTGCCGACCGGGTCTGCGTCATGGAGGCGGGCAGGGTGGTGGAGCAGTCCGCGGTCGACACGTTGTTTGCGCGGCCACAACATGCCTATACCCAGCGGTTGCTGGCCAGCAGGCCGGAGCGCTTGATCGGGGACCAGGATGTCGCGAAGGCCCGGAGTGCACCGCTGTTGTTTGAGGTTGAGGACGCCCGCTGCTATTTTCCCGTGCGCGCCGGATTTTTTCGCCGACGCATCGGTGAGGTGAAGGCGGTTGATGATGTGAACCTCACCCTACGGCAGGGTCAGACGCTGGGCATCGTGGGTGAATCCGGTTCCGGTAAGACCACCCTGGGCATGTGTGCACTGCGCCTGCAGGACTGCGACGCGCGTCTGGTGTTCGACAACCGGCTGATCAGCGGGCTTACGCAGCGCCAGTTACGGCCGTTGCGCAAGGAGTTTCAGGTCGTTTTCCAGGATCCCTATTCCTCCCTGTCGCCGCGCATGACGGTAGAGGATATCGTTGGCGAAGGGCTGTCTATCCACTTTCCCCATCTCGATGAGACGCAGCGGCATGTGCGCATCATCAAGGTCCTGGAGGAGGTGGGGCTGGATGAATCCATGTTATGGCGTTATCCCCACGAGTTTTCCGGTGGGCAACGGCAACGCATCGCCATCGCCCGGGTCGTGGTGCTGGAGCCCAAACTGATATTGCTGGATGAACCCACCAGCGCCCTGGATGTCACGGTGCAGAAACAGGTGCTGGCGTTGCTACGCGACCTGCAGGTCAAGCATGGCATGAGCTATCTGTTTATTACGCACGATCTGGCGGTGATCCGAGCCATGGCCCATCGGGTCATCGTCATGCGCCATGGCCGCGTGGTGGAAGAAGGCGAAACGGATGCGTTGTTTGCCGCACCACGGGAGGAATACACCCGTGTATTGTTGCAGGCATCGCTGATCAACTAAACATAGATGGAGTGCGGCGGCTCGCCCGATGTGCGGGCTATCGACGAGACCTGCGGCTGCCTGGCCTGTGGCGGCGCGGGTGCGGCAGCCGGCGCAGTGTCAGGCG
>JANNJF010000045.1:0-2968 GCA_031405715.1 Gammaproteobacteria bacterium
GCGTTACGGCCTGCATCTTTGTCGTTTAGGAACTCACGACCCTCGATTACTCGAACGCCGCTCCTTCGTGCTACCAAGGCGTATGGACAATTCCTTGGGCGGGACTTTAACCCGCTAGCTAAATTGCTGTTACTGCGAACCTTCGACCCCTTTAGGCGCCTTTAGGCGCTGCTTTAGGCGCTTTAGGCGGGCGGACCCCTTTAGGCGGGCGTGTTTCAGAATCCCAGGACGCCTTGTCCCAGGTTGATTTCACAAGTGGTGTTGCTGTCGGAAATGCGTCAGGGGTTAAACCGCTCCACGGATTCAAGCAGGCGCTTGCCGTGGATCACGGCGACGATCAACACGTGCTGTTCCTCGATACGGTAGATCAGGCGGTAGCTGTAGACGAAGCACTCACGATGCGTGGAGGTGAGTTCGGGCACCTTGCGTCCGCGCAAGGGGAACTGGGTGAGACGGCGACTAGCGCTGATCAATTCCTCGACGACTTTCTGTGCGTAAAGCGGCGAGTCTTTGTGAATGTAGGCGGTGATCTCTTCGATGTCTTCGACCGCTTCAGGCGACCACCTTATTTGGTAATCCATTTGCGCAATCGCGCCTCCACGTCGTCCTGGGTCAGGGTTCCCTCGTTCTTGGCGCGGGTCTCGCCACGGCGGATTTTCTCAAGGACATAAAGATGATAGTGGATATCTTCGAGCGTGCTGTCATCCGGAAGATGATCTAACAGCTCACGGACGTCTTGCTTGGCAGTGTGCATAGGGATCTTCTCTTGGCGATGGACTTACCTTCAAGCATATCACGCCGCCCGCGTTTTTTCTGCCTCGGCCGCTAACGTGGGCGTGTCATTGGAACGGTATGGATCATGGTTGCACCCCTTTCCTTGAACTCGGTAGTCTCGTAGGTCGGGTTCCCCCATGCGGGGACAAGAGCGTAGCGTAACCCGACATCTTTTCGCGGACAGAGTGGAGCCACGTCAGTGCTTCCGCCACGTAGACTGGGTTTTGTTGGGTTACGCCCTTCGGGCTAACCCAACCTACGAAAGGAGGACTCCCCTGGTCTCCCCGCTGACGTAGGAGAGGTGGCCGGGACGAGTTAAGGCAAGATGTGTAGATACCATGCCCTTTAACCGCCACAGCCCGGTTTATCCGACTTCCCACGGTTTCGCTGCTTGCCCGCCCAAATCACGGCTGCCGTGCATGACGGCGAGGACGAGCACGCGGTCAGTCTCCAGGCGGTACATCACGCGCTAGCCTTGCACGATAATTTCTCGAAGTGATTTGTCCTCGGCCTCCGGTATCATGCGCCCGCTTTCTGGAAACTCCTTGAGCCTCCGGGTAGCGAGCACCACCTTTTGGCCTAAGCGCCGGGCATAAAACGCCGAGTCGCGGCTGATATAGCGCACGAGATCGTCCAGATCGTCGCGCGCCAAGTCCGACCATTCAACTCGCATCATTGAGGTAGCGCTTCTCCATCTCTTCCTGCGACGTCACCTTGCCTTCCTCCGCTGCTTGCAGCGAACGCTCCAGCTTCTGACGCACATAGATGGCATACATCGCATCGTCAAAAGTGGCCTGCTCCGGCAGGTGGTCGGCGATGTCATGGACGATTTGCTTAACGCTTTGCATGATAAACTCTCCTTATGACGCTAGCCGTTTGCTTAGGGCTGGCCATGGGTCACCTCGAATATGTTTCGGAGTTCTGGACCTTCGACAATAAAGGGAACCTCTAAAAATCGGGTTTTTATGTAGGTTGGATTATACCCAGAGGGCACGCGAACCGCGCTAGCGGCGAACCCAACAAAATCATACTGGCTTAGGGCACCCTACCCTCAAGGGGGATACGCTGCGCTCGCGTGCCCTCTGGGTATAATCCACCCTACATTTCCCGATTTTTAGAGGTTCCCTAAAGCATCGGTGGTTCTCAGCAGCGATGCCTAATTGGTTTATTGAGTATATCAATCGAAGTATATCAATCGCCTGGAACTAGCGCACGCGCCATGAGGTTCGATCTAACCCAGTAATTTCATGACTCTAAAGATCCATCGGGGCGGGGTCAACAGTGAATCTGTGGTAGGGGGTGAGTAAATACACGGCCGCCCTTGGAGTCATCGACACGCTCAAAGTCAGCATCATCACCCACGTTGGGTATTGCGGCCAAGGCCTGCGCGAAGGTCTTTTTCTTTGGTCCCATCAGGGCCTGTTTAAGAATTTCACGGTGTTCGGCCTCCGCGCTGCGGCCGTGCTTGGCAGCGCGCCGTTTGAGGGCGGGAACGATTTCGGGGGGGGAGGTCTCGGACTAGCAATCGGGTCATGGGTCGATACTTCGCATATGACTGATATCAACGATATCAGTCATATTTGCATTTGCAAGTCGCGTGGGTCGGGTTCTCCCATGGCCCATAAATGAGGGCCACATTGCGGGGACAAGGGCGTGGCGTAACCTGACATCTTTTCGTGGACAGGGTGGAGCAGCGAAGATGCTTCCGCCGCGTCGGCGGGGTTTTGTTGGGTTACGCCCTTTCGGGCTAACCCAACCTACGAAAGGAGGGCTCCCCTGGTCTCCCCACTGACGTAGGAGAGGTAGCCGGTGCGACGCACTACACTAGCGACTATGCCGTTTGCGGAAACCCAACCCCATGGCATCCAGGATCAGCAGGATCGCGCCGAGGGTAATGGCGGAATCCGCCACGTTGAAGGTTGGCCAGTGCCAAGTGCCGTAGTAAACGTCGATGAAATCCACCACGTAGGTGAGGCGCAGGCGATCCAGCACATTGCCCGCCGCACCGCCCAGCACCAGCATCAGGGCCACGGCCACCTGCACGTCGTTGGCGCCGAGGCGCCAGATCATGCTGAGGATGACGATGGACACGACGATGGCCACGCCGACGAAGAACAGGTTTTGCCAACCGCCGGCGTCGTGCAGGAATCCGAAGGCGGTCTGCTCAGAAAGAAGCAGACCGAACGCGGCGTCG
>JANNJF010000046.1:0-1602 GCA_031405715.1 Gammaproteobacteria bacterium
GGATTCCCGCTTACGCGGGAATGACAAAAAATCCTGATGATTGCCTTAGTAAGCGCCATTCCTCTCTGCCCAGGTTTGGCTTTGTCCCAACTACTCGTCAGGCCGTTACCCACATCCACGAGCAGCTTGGTTGCTGTGCTAAGGCTCACGTTAGCGATGGGGAAGGCAGTGCACATACTGTTGCCCTCGATGAAGTGATTAAGGTTTTTGCGCGTTCTTTGCCGCCTAAATGATTCGTACCCAAATACCTTTACAATTGAAATATAGTATCTATAATATAGATATATTTATATCTAATAAAAAGGTATTTAAATATGATATTCATTGCCAGAGAGATGCCAGAAGAATACTCGCAAGTAATTAAAAAGATAAACGAGCTACGGGAAAAACTGAGATTCGCTACGAGTGATTCTCTACACCGTTGGACTGGATTGCTGGCAAGGACAACCCTGGCGCGGGTAATTCAAGGAACGAACACCGTCGAGGGGATCAACGTAACGCTCGACGATGCTGTGGCGGCCATTGATGGAGAAGAGCCGCCAAGTGCTCAAGATGAGGATCGCCTTGCCCTTCTCGGCTTTAGAGAAGCCATGACATATATTGTCCAGTTAGCTAAGGACAAGACCTATCAACATAATGAAGGAACAATAAAAAGTCTCCATTTCATGATGCTTAATTATGACATGAGTAAATGTCCAGGGCGGTGGAGGCCCGGCTCGATTCACATCACCAATACGGCGACCAATCAAATCGTCTATGAGGGGCCGGACGCAGCCCTGGTACCGGGTTTGATGAAAGAACTTATTGACTCATTGAGCACTGAGAACAAACTGCCGGTGATCGTTAAAGCAGCGATGGCTCATTTAAATCTGACAATGATACATCCATTTTCGGATGGGAATGGGCGCATGGCGCGCGCATTACAAACCATGGTGCTTTCGAGAGACGGGATATTGGCCCCGCAATTTTCCAGCATTGAAGACTACATCGGTAAGTACCCTAACGAGTACTACGCCATCCTCGCTGAAGTTGGCAAAGGATCATGGCATCCTGAAAACGATGCACTTCCGTGGATACGGTTCTGTTTAGTAGCACACTACCAACAGGCTGAAACGCTACTGCGTCGTCTTGTGGAACATAGAGCCTTATGGAACGCGCTGGAAGAGGAAACAAAAAAGGCAAAACTAAACGAACGCGTCATATCAGCGCTGGCTGATGCTGCCTTAGGATTGACCGTGCGGAATTCGACTTACAGGAAACAAGCTGACATTTCCAACCAAGTTGCGAAGAAGGACCTTAGCAACCTTTTCAATCTTGGGTTCTTCGTCGCAAAGGGGGAAAGGCGTGGTCGTTACTACCAGGCAAGCGAGGTTTTGAAGGAAATACGTAGCCGCACCCGAGTGGAAAAGACTCGTCTAGACCCATTTTTAGAAATTGAACGAGAGCAAGGAAATGCGCAACAGCAATTACCTGGCCTTTCGGAGTGAAGCGAAGCGTAGCCTTCACCCTCAGTCTTGTAGGTCGGGTTCCCCCATGCGGGGACAAGAGCGTAGCGTAACCCGACATCTTTTCGTGGACAGGGTGGGGCAGCGTCGGCGCTTC
>JANNJF010000047.1:0-1581 GCA_031405715.1 Gammaproteobacteria bacterium
GGGGAGCCAATTTCCTTCCTAGTTTCAACCACTTAAAAAAAGAAACCGAGCGGTATGTAAGGGTAATTACAAAATAATTACAATACTTTTGCAAAACCCCCCCCTTGTCTTGCCCGGAGTGGCCCCAGTGATGCGCTATCACTTGTGTCAGAAGTGAGTTGTTGTAACGTCTTGAATTAGTTAACGAAAGTGCGTTTCAACTCTCGAAACTGTTAATCACTGGGTCGGCGGTTCGAGTCCGTCCCGGGGAGCCAATTTCCTTCTATGTTTCAGCTAGTTACAAAAAATACCCATCTACATTAGTAGGAGAATTGCAAAACTTTAGCAATACTTTCCCACTTCTCGTCCCAGTGATGCCTTATCACCGGGGCGAGATTGATTATCCCCTGGGCGTCTCGCCCCAGTGACAGCCTGTCACTTGCGCCATAACATCCGGCTTAGCCTTTGCTAGCACTACGTAGCCACTTCGGCATCGACCTTATTTGCTTTTGGTCACAAGCCATTCTTCAGGACGAATCGCCTCCGGATGGCGGCTGAGGCTACGAAAATGCGCAAAAAGCTCTTGGGCATTCTGAGGATCTGTCGAGATGACAACGTGCCTATTGTCTAACGGACGGCGCACTGGTACTCGGTTATTGAAAAGTTCAGAGAGCAGAATGTTCTGCGCCTCAACGATTAAGTCCGAAAAGTAGGCAACGATATCAGAGCTCCTCTCCCAATAAGCCTTTGCAAGCGCATCGAGCGCCTCAATCTCAGCGTCCGTTGGAAGCGGCAGCGGAACATGTGCAACACCGTTCGGCATGTCCATGGGAAGTCGGAGCAAAAGCGCAGAAAAAAGCGCACTTTGCGCATCGCGAAGCCTGGCAGTGCTCACACCAAAAACCAAACGAAATATCCGCAGACGCGGGGCTATGATCTCGTGCTTTTCGAGCACCAGAAGTACATCCACAATCTTGTTCTGAGCATCTCCATCTAGTCTGCTGAACTCCATGGCCCTTTGAGGAATTGGTGATGGTAATTGGCCGAGGGTCCGCGCCTGTCGCCCATATTCACCAAGATTCGTTGCGATCAAATAAGCCCACATTCCGGAGTGCGACAATGACTCGCTCGCTGCTTCCACCTTTTCGGCGATGTCGTAATAGACCCGCAAATGTAAATCATGGCGCGCATTTTCACGCTGTACTTCCAGCGCGCTTCGATGCTGACGACGCATCTGCCATACGACAAGCAAAGCACCCAATAAGATGCCAACACCGGTCACTGATGATTCAAGCCACCATGGTCCGTATTCGCCTGCACTCACAGTCGTCAAGCTACCTGAGACCAGCACTGGAACCGTTGCTGTCTGTTTCGTCGCAGCGAAAGCAGTCCCGGTTCGACCAGGCCATAGTGACTTGAGCGTTACTACTAGTAGCAGGACCGCATATATCAGGTAGCGGCGCTTCTCGGTTTTCGACATAACGTCCCCTTTTGGCGCTTCCCTTGAAACGAACCACCAAACCAACCGGGCAAGGGTTTCCCGTTTGGTTGTTGAGGTTGCTACTTTTCTGTTATCAATCCCAGCCGATCCAGAATGAGCCA
>JANNJF010000048.1:0-1655 GCA_031405715.1 Gammaproteobacteria bacterium
AAGGTAGGATCTTCGAAACCACTGAACCAGGTGGATGCACTCTTGGCAAACAACCAGGCCATGAGCAGCGCCACGACCCAGACGGCGACGGACAACAACTCGCGCAGCGCGCCGCGCAGCGCGCCGATGCCGGCGAACGCCAGCACCACCGCCACCAGTATCAGGTCGAATGAATTCATGCCTGGCGAATGTGCGCAGGCCGCGAACAGGACGCGCGACGATCAGGGGTAGGCACGCACGACACCCTTGATGTCAAGTTCGCGTTGGATGCGCACCTGGGCGGCGCGTGCATCTGCCTCGCTCGTATAGGGACCCACGCGCACGCGTACGGCCTGGTCCCTGTTGATCGTAATCTTGTCGAACTCCGGGGCATAACCGTGCCGCACCAGGGCCTCCTTCAGGCGCGCGGCATTGTCCGCGTGGGAGAATGCACCGAGCTGCACGATCCAGCCTTTGCTTACGGCGGCCTTGGTCGGCAATGTCGGCTTGGTCGGGGCCTTGCTGGGCAGTGGTGTGTCGCTGACTTTGACGGTTTCCGTCTCCACGGCAGGTTCGCCGGTGGTGGTGGCAGGTGGATTGCCGGCGGTCGGCGTTGCGGGGGCGGCCAGGGAGGGGATAGTCTTTATCGTCGTCGGCGCAGGTGCGTTTTCCGGCAGCGGCACCGGGCTCAACGGCGTGACCACGAGGCGCGTATCCGGCGCGGGCATTTCGGCCGTCGGCTGAGTGGGTGCGGGCGGTGCGCGATCGTGCAGTATCAATGGCACCAGGATCACCGCGAGGACGACTAGGATGACGGCGCCCACGACCCGATGTTTGGGATTGAAGTCCTGCGATGTTTCTTGCTTGTCTGCCAATGCCGCTGACCCTCTATCGGACTCGCCCTTGTTGGAGCTGGCGTAGTATAGCACCCACGGTATAAAACGACCCAAAAACCACCACCCGGTCCCCCGGTCCGGCATCGGCCAGCGCGGCGACGTAGGCCTGCGTCACGTCGGCGTGTTGCGTCACCGGCGCGCTCACCCCGACGCGCACGAGGGCTGCGTGTAAATCCTGCGCGCTGGCGCCGCGCCCGGTGCTGAGTGATGCCAGATGCCAGATGTGCACCACCGGCAGCATCGCCTGCATCACCTCTACCAGCGGCTTGTCCTTGAGCATGCCGCACACCGCAATGGTGCGGGCCGCGGTCGGCTGACGCCGCAGGTTGGCGATGAGCGACTCGATCGCCTGGAGATTATGCGCCACATCCAACACGCGCAACGGTGTGCCGGGCAAGGTCTGAAAGCGACCCGGCAACACCGCATGCAGCAAACCGCTGCGCACCTCCGCCTGGGACACGGGAAAGCGATCGGCCAAGGTCTCCAGGGCCATCAATACGCCCGCGGCGTTATTGAGCTGGTAGTCCCCGCGCATGGCGGGATAGGGCAAGGCACTGCGCACGCGCTCCCCGTGCCGCCAGAGCCAGGCAGTATCTTGCGCCTCAACGGAAAAATCGCGCCTCAACGGAAAAATCGCGCCCGGCCTGATACAGCCGGGCACCGACAGCGGACGCTATCTGCGCCACGCTCGCCGGCGGTGCCAGGTCGCTGCAGATCGCCGGCCGGCCAGCACGGAACACCCCGGCCTTCTCGCGCCCGATAGACTCGCGATCGGGCCCG
>JANNJF010000049.1:0-3873 GCA_031405715.1 Gammaproteobacteria bacterium
TCTCCAGACCTTCCCGCGCCAGCAGACCCGCGGCATCCCCCTCGGCGATAAACACCAGGGGGGCGTCGATGGCGCCACGGTTGGTGTAAACGCCCACTACGCGCGCATAGTCATCGTAGCGCAGGCCGCTGACCGTAGTGCCCGTCATCAAGGTGACGCCGGCATCGATGGCGCGGCTCGCCAGCCAGCGGTCCACCTTGGGCCGCAGCACGGTCCAGGCCTCGCCGTAATCATTCTCCGCGTGGGCACGCGCCTCAAAACCCGCGGCATGCACGCCGTCGTGCACAAACAGGCTGCGCGCGACGATCTTTCTTTCCTTCGGCGCCTCGGCCCACACCGCCCGGCCCAATACATCCTCGCGCACCAGGCTGTCGGCGTGATAGACGCAACCGGACCAATTCTCCGCGCCGGCGTATTCCCCGCCCTCCAATACCAACACCCGCACGCCGGCACGCGCAAGGCGCAAGGCCGCCGCCAGGCCGGAAGGGCCGGCGCCGATGATCAGGACTTCGGGGGTAACGGCCATGTGGTGTGGTTATTCCCTTTTCTTATAAGTATTAAGTAGTAGTTATAGCAAACCAGGGCACCTATGCGGCGAACGGCGTGGACTAAAACCAAACGTTTCTTTAAAGATTTAACCCAAGTGCTGCGATATGGTAGACGGCGGGGGTTGATCGCACCAGCCTGGCTGGCGATTTTGCCCGCCATTGCTGCACAACCTCACATAAAGGCGGACAGGAGGTTAATCCAGTCTGCTAATTGCTGTCAGCGGTTGCAAGGGTCTGGTTACCTCCGGTTCCCCATAGCCCAGCATTTAATCAACAGCAAGCGATTGACGTGGCAGGGGCGGTTCGATGCGCTGTGTTAGAAAACCAACCTGCGGCCGAACTCGCGCAGCTGTTGCTGGTAACGTGCATACTCCGGCATCACCCGCGCCACTTCGCGCCAGAAACGCGCGGAGTGATTGGCCTGCAGCAGGTGACACAGTTCATGCACGACCACGTAATCCAGCACCTCCGGACTCGCCAGCATCAAACGCCAGTTGATGCTGATGGTGCCGCGCCCGGAGCAACTGCCCCAGCGAGTACGCTGCGCACGGATGCTGATGCGCACCGGGGCACGCCCCACGCGCGGTGCAAAATGCGCCACCCGTTCTGCCACGCGCACCTGCGCCTGCTGCCGGTACCAGGTCTCCACCAGGGGGCGCGCCGCGTGCGCCGCGGAGACCGGCAGCAGCAGGGTATCGCCGACGCGCACCGCCACGGGTTTTTGCTGCGTGGGTGGGCAGTGGCGTAATCGCAGGTCCACGCCGAGCAGGGGCAACACACGACCGTCGGCACAGGGATCGGATCGATCAAGCGCCACACCGCGCCACTGTAGTCGCTTGCGTTCTATCCATCCGCCGCGCTCGCGCACGAAGTGTCGCACATCCGCGAGGCGTGCGTGCCCCGGTGCCACCACCTGCATCTCGCCATCGGGAAACAAGCGCAGACACAGGGTCTGGCGGCGCGGGCTGACGCGGATGGCGTAACGCAGGCGTTCGCCGTTCACCACCAGCTCATCTTGTTCCGGCATCGGCGCGCTGGAAAAAAACATGTCAGATCTCCATCATCTCGAACTCGTCCTTGCCCGCCCCGCAGTCGGGGCAGCGCCAGTTCTCCGGCACGTCCTCCCAGGTCGTGCCCGGCGCGATGCCCTCGCTGGGCAGGCCCTGTTCCTCGTGGTACACAAACCCGCAAATCACGCACATATAGCTTTTCATTGTCACCCTAAATAAGCTGAGTCATCCGATGGGGCATTTTCGCATTTTCCGCGCGCGGGTGAAATGCGTAGCAGCGGCGGGTAAGATGGACGGGCTTGCTGCTCACTATAATAGGGATATGCTCGACCTGATGAAAAAACAGACAGCCGTGGTGCTTTTTAATCTGGGTGGCCCGGACTCCCTGGCGGCGGTGGAAGGCTTTCTCTACAACCTCTTTTCCGACCCGGACATCTTCAAGCTGCCCTTGGGTTTCCTCACCCAGAAGCCCTTCGCCCGGCTCATTTCGCGCCGACGCGTGCCGGAGGCGAGCGTCGGTTATGCCGCCATGGGGGGCAAATCCCCCTTGTTGGAAAACACGCAGAAGCAGGCCGAGGCCCTGCAAAAGGCGCTGCGCGCCGAGGGCGATTACGACGTCATCATCTGCATGCGCTACTGGCACCCCCTGTCGGACGCGGTGGTGCGGGACATGAAGGCGCAGGGCTACGAGCGGGTGATCCTGCTTCCGTTGTATCCCCAATACTCCCGCACCACCACGGGCAGTTCCTACAATGAATTCCAGCGCGAGTGCCAACGCCAGAACTATCATCCAAAGACCTCCCTCATCCGCGAATGGTATCACCAGGAGGACTACCTGCAGGCCATCGTGGACGACATCCGCGCGGCGGCAGCCAAGCTGCCGGACCCGGACCCGGCGCACATCGAGCTACTGTTCTCCGCCCATGGCCTGCCGCAGAAGATCGTCGACGCCGGTGATCCTTATGAGCAACACATCCGCGCGACCTATGATGGCCTGTGCGCCCGGCTGAACTGGCCGCACACCACCTTGTGCTACCAGAGCCGTGTGGGCCCCTTGAAGTGGCTGCAGCCTTATACCAAGGACGTGATCCCCGCCAAAGGCGCGGCCGGCGCCAGGCAGATGCTGGTGTATCCCATCGCCTTCGTCTCGGACCACATCGAGACCCTGTACGAACTCGGGGTAGAATACAAAGAACTCGCCCAGCATGCCGGCATCGAACAGTATCGCGTCGTGCCCGCGTTGAACGACCACCCGCGCCTGATCAACGCCCTCCAACAACTCGTACTCAACCAGGACTAAGCCTATGACTGAACTGCCCGTGGTACTGGTGTTCGCCGGCAATGACCCCAGCGGGGGCGCCGGCCTGCAAGCGGATATCCAAACCCTCACCAGCTTAGGGTGTCATCCGGCGCCGGTGATCACGGCCATCACGGTGCAGGACACCGTGGGGGTCAAACAATTTATCCCGGTGGAGGCCGGCCTGGTCATCGCCCAGGCGCGCGCCATCCTCGAGGACATGCCGGTGGCGGCCATCAAGACCGGCATGCTCGGCAGCATCGAGAACCTCACCGCCTTGGCGGGCATCCTCAACGACTATCCGGACATCCCGCTGATTGTCGACCCGGTGCTCGCCTCCGGTGCCGGCCTGGCCCTCAGCGACGAACCCATCGAAGAGGCGCTGCACGCACTGCTGCTGCCGCAGACCACCCTGCTCACGCCCAACACCCTGGAGGCGCGCCGCCTGGCACCGGATGCGGACAGCATCGACGCCTGTGGCCATGCACTGCTGACAGCGGGCTGCCAGTTTGTGCTGATCACCGGGACCCACGAGAACACCCCGACGGTGTTCGGCCCTTGATGCCAAGCTCCGCCACGGGATGCAACTCGAGCTGAAGCACCTCCAGCGCAAGCTCGGTCTTACCTTCGTGTTCGTCACCCATGATCAGGAGGAGGCGCTCACCATGTCCGATCGGATCGCCATCATCAACCAGGGGCAGGTCGAGCAGATCGGCACCGGATCCGAAATCTACCACAAGCCCCGCACGCCCTTTGCCGCCGATTTCATCGGCCAGGCGAACTTGCTCGGTGCGACCATCATCCTGCGCAGCGGCACCACGGCCCGCTTGCGGCTTGAGAGCGGCCTGGAACTGGTCGTGGCCTGCGCCGATTTGCCCGCGGGCGCGACCAAGGTGCTCGTGTCCATCCGCCCCGAGAAGATCCATATCGGACGCATTCCGGCCATTGCAGAGAATGTGTTCCAGGCCCGCATCGAGGAGGAGATTTTCCAGGGCGCCACCGACCAGCTCCAACTCGT
>JANNJF010000050.1:0-2206 GCA_031405715.1 Gammaproteobacteria bacterium
GAACTGCTCGGCCGCGCGCTGAATCGGCGAGCACTCGACGACGATACGCATCCGTCGCTGGCCGAGCGTCTGACCGCGCTCAAGGTCCCCGCGACGAAGGACCAGACGCTGGGCGGCCGATTCATCATGCCCCTCACATGCCCGGATCCCAGCCCTGGGCCCGCGCCCGGGCGATGGCCTCGCTATGGATGCGCTCGTGCAATTGACGTATCGCGTCCGGCAGATTGCTGACCCGGCAACCGTACTTATCCCATTCCGCCTGCACTTTCTGTCCCAGGGTCTCCATGGCCCCATGGGTCCAGCCCTGGCAGGTCTCAGTTTCGGGCAATAGGCCGAATACCCAGGCATCCTTGACCAGTCCACCGAGGGAGGTCATTCCACCGTACTGATCGTCGTAAATGCCCACATAAGTTCTTTCTGTCGATGCTTTTCTCATAGCTTGCTTCTCACGTCCCTTCTTTCAAGGTGGTAGTGTCAAATTAATAATGCGGTGGCGGCGTGTCGTCCGCCGGAGGCGTCGGCGTACTGGCAACGTGCAACTGCTCTCGCAGGATACGGATCTGCAACGCCAGGGCGTCCATAATCCTTTGCTGCCGGACCAATACTTCATTCAGCTCCTGCAACGTCGCCTCCTGATGCGTCAGGCGGATCTCCAGATCGATCACGCGCGACTCTGTCAATAACGGTTCTTGCGTATTCATCCCCTACCCCATCTGCTGCCGCGTTAATCTGGCCGGGCTGGCGCCAAACTCACAACGGACGTGTGTTGATCAAGGCTATTTCGTTGGCGTTGGTAATCGGCGTCTCCGCTACGGAAAACTGCCGATCCACCGTCACACGCACGGCGTCGTCGGCCAGCACCCTAGCCCACGTCTCGCCACGCAGGCGCAACCACCCTAGCAACGATTGTACATTGGTCACACTAGCGGGTAATTCCACCTCTTCCGCAGCACGGCCCAGTCGATCGACCAGTCCAGCAAAATAAAGAATTTTGGCCACGTTCAATCTCCGAGGGGTGGATGTACGATTAATTTTATTCAGGACGTCGCTCAACCCACAACATCACGGGCAGAGAAGGGCTGGCGGGGACTCGGCGGCGGGAAAAGCGGGAGACCACCGCCTAGGAAACTGCAAACATATTCACCACGCTGACGAAAGACGAATAGTCGGTATGCTCGAACTTCAAACCGACACCCTGGTCTTCGATATGCATCACCTCGGCCTGCAGCTGATGATGTTGGTACTGCCCGTCTGTATTCACTTCGAAGCGCACGTCGATCTTCGCATTTTGCGGCAGCGATTGGCCGCCGGTATCCACAAACACGCCATCCGGGCTGATATCCCGTGCGCGACAACTCAGCAGAACCAGGGAGTTGTAGTAAAGGGCGACATCCAAATTCGATTCCACCCGGACATTCCCGCGACGCTCTTTAATCATATTGCGCCCCTCTATTACTCAAGGTTCATCCCAGTGTGAACGCAGCATCTTAACGCAAACCCGCGTGGGGTAAAAGCAGCTATCGGCAGGACGGCAGCCAATTACTTATCGAGGAACTCCAGGCCGATGCCCTCGCTGGTGACCCGGACCACCTTCACCTTGACGGTAGACGGCTCTTCGCCGGCCACCAGGCCAGTGAGCTTCAGCAACAGTTCCGAACCCAGCGGCGGAATTGAATTACCTTGCATATGCAGGAACACTCCGCCGGTGCTGATATCGCGGGTGTTGAGTACCATTTTTCCAGTACCGGAGTAAGTCATCTCGACTTCCACCGATAGAGTGAAACGTTCAAATTGACGGTTTTCTTGCATACATGCTTCTCCGTAACACGCGATCCTGACTGCGCAAATCGCACTTTTCGCTTTGCGGGTTGACAAGGTCCCCGCAGGGGAAAAAGCCCATGGATGGGCTTTTTCAACAAACTCATTTAGTGCAATCCATAAATCAAAATTAGCATAGATTTGCAGGGCGGCCAGTGGATACGGCCCTGAAACATTGGGACATAGCCCTAAAAATGGCGTACGTGCGGTGGGTTAATCCAGGTAGCGTGCCTGCCAGGCGAGGTAGAGATTGTGCACATAGGCACAATACGACTGCTTGTCGCTGAATCCCTGGGGGTCGATGGCGTCGTAGACGTAATAATTGGCGCGATTGTTCCGCGTGGTCATGAAGTGCCACATCTTCTGGATAAGGGTATGCGGCGACTGC
>JANNJF010000051.1:0-2281 GCA_031405715.1 Gammaproteobacteria bacterium
CCGTCCGCGCGCCAGCCAGAGCGCTGGCGGGCAGCGCACTCAAAGGAGAGGCACTTTCGCGACTGATTCTGATCTCTTGGAAACATCAATGACCACAGAACTGAAACAGCGTGTGCGCAAGATCATCCGCCTCCTCAAGCGCGCGTACCCGGATGCGAAGTGTTCGCTGAATCATTCGAACGCTTTTGAGTTGTTAATTGCAACCATCCTGTCGGCTCAGTGCACGGACGCGCGGGTAAACATCGTCACCCAGGATTTGTTTCGCAAGTACCGGAAGCCCGAGGACTATCTGAAGGTTTCAGACAAAGAGCTACAGCGAGACATTCGCACCACTGGCTTCTTCCGCAACAAGACAAAGTCAATCCAGGGAACCGCCAAAGCTTTGCCGCCGCCTTGGCGAACAGCACGGTGAGGGAATAACCCGCCTGCTTGGCCGCGGCCATGAGGCGCTCCGGCTGCATGATCACGCTGGCGCGGAACAGCGGCATGGACAGGGAGTACTCCATGCTGTGACTGACGGCCTTCTCCATGGCGTCCATGGGGCGGCCGACGCCGGGCACCTGGAAGATGCGCTTGGCCATGGCCGGCTGGGCCTGCGGCGCCATGACGTCGGCGGCGAGGATCGCACCGCCGGGGCCGGTACCCTTGAGGCTGTTGATGTCGATGCCGTGGGCGCCGGCCAGCTGACGCGCATAGGGCGAGGCACGGCCCGCGCGCGGACGCGGCGCCGGGCTGGCGCCGTGGGGCATGGCGGGGATATGGGTCTTGGCCTTGTGGGTGCCGGATGGCTCGAACTGGGACTCGGCGGCCACCGTCTCCAAAACCCGCGCCTTGGCGGCCTGCACCTCGCCACCCCGCACATCACTGGTGCTCGGAACAATATAGGCAATCGGTTCACCCACCTGTACCACACTGTCCACGGGCACCAGGGGGCCGGACAAATAACCTTCGCGGAAGACTTCCACATCCATGATCGCCTTGTCGGTTTCCACCGTGGCGATCACACTGCCGCGCTCGATCTTGTCACCGACGTTGATCTCCCAGGAGACCAGGGTGCCTTCGGTCATGGTGTCCGAAAGTTTGGGCATCTTGACGGCGATGCCAGCGGTGGGCGTGGGTGCTATGGGTGCGGCCTTGGTCGATGGGGCCGCGACCGCTGCGGCCGCCTTGGGGGCAGCACTGGTTGTGGGCGTAGCAGAGGCCTCGGCGCCTTTGACCTCCGCCTTATCCGCCACCAGATAGGCGATGACCTCGCCCACCGCTACCGTCGTATCGGTGGCGATCAATGGACCCGAGAGGTAGCCCTCGCGGAATACCTCTACGTCCATAATGGCCTTGTCGGTCTCCACGGTGGCCACCACGTCGCCACGGGTGACATGGTCACCGATATTTTTTTCCCAGGTGACCACCGTGCCCTCGGTCATGGTGTCCGAGAGCTTGGGCATCTTAATCGTGTAGGCTTCAGCCATATAAAATCAGGTCCAAGTTGCAAGTGGCAAGTGGCAAGGAAAACAAGCTACAAGATTTTTCTTGCCACTTGTTACTCGCCACTTGCTACTGTCGTTCAAATTCTGCCCATCAGCTTGAGCGCGCCCTTGTACACATCGTCCACATTGGGAATGGCGGCATATTCCAGCGCGGCGGCATACGGCACCGGTACGTCGGCCGCGTGCACGCGCACTGGCTGGGCATCGAGGGCGAAGAAGCAGTCTTCGATGACGATGGAGATGATCTCCGAGCCGACACCCACGGCGGCCTCGTCCTCTTCCGCCACCAGCATGCGGTGGGTCTTCTCCACCGAGCGGCGGATGGTCTCGCGGTCGATGGGTTTGAGCGAGCGCAGGTCGATGACCTCGGCGCTGATACCGTCCTTCTCCAGGAGCTTGGCCGCATCCAGACACAGGTGCACGCTCCAGTTGTAACCGATCAGCGTGATGTCCGTGCCCTTGCGCACGATCTCCGCGCCTTCCAACGGACGGAAGAACTCCTTGTCCGGCACCTCTTCCTTCATGTTGTACATGCGCTCGTGCTCGATGATGATCACCGGGTCGTTGCTGCGCACCGCGCTCTTGAGCATGCCGTAGGCGTCGATCGGGCCGCGTGGCGTGACCACGCGCAGGCCGGAGGTACTCATGAACATACGCGCCAGGCGCGCCGAGTGCTGCGCCGCCAGCTGATGCGCGGTACCGCCCGGGGTACGTAGCACGATGGGACAGGTGACACGGCCGCCGGACATGTAGCGGATCTTGGCGGCGGCGTTGACGATGGTATCGAGGGCCAG
>JANNJF010000052.1:0-1403 GCA_031405715.1 Gammaproteobacteria bacterium
GGGTCTTCGTGAACTCGTGTGGGTGATTTTCAACCATTTTCAGAGGATCGGCAACATGCACGTCAGTATCTTCAACCGCAGGTATTCCTCATCACGCAGCCCATACGCACGCCGCTGGATGACGCGGATCTTGTTATTGAGCCCTTCGACGAAGCCGAGCGACACTTTGTTCTCGGGTTTACAGTAAGCGGCGATGCCCTCCCAATGGCCCATAAATGAGGGCCACATTGACGATCAATCATGTCGGCGAACTTCTCGTACGGCGGCAGCCGTTGCCACTTGAGGCTGGCGCGCCAGTTCTCGAAGAAGCGTCGTGCCCAGCCTTCCTTCTCATAGCTCCACAGCTGGCCGAAGGATTCCTTGAGCAGGTAGGCGGTGTTCAGGCGCTTGTTCGCGGCCAGCAAGGTCTTCAGGGCCTTACGGCCATCGAGGTCCAGGTTCTCGCGGTGCGACAGCAAGGTGTACTTCTGTCCTTTGATGTAGCGCCGTTCCTTACCGCTGAGTCGCGCATACTCGCTCTTGCGTACCGCATCCAGCGCATCACCCAGGTGGCGCAGGACATGAAACTTGTCGAACAGGACCGCGGCTTTCGGTACCCGTTCGTTCGTTACCGTGCGAAACGGTTTCCACATGTCCATCACCGCCAGGCGGATGCGTTTGGCCTTGTTTTCCCCGAGCCAATCGTAGAATTGCGCCATGCTTGCCGCCGAGCGGTCTTGGCCGCCAAACCAGATCGGCCGGCCACGAATCAGGTCACTCACCACGATACGGTAGGTGTGGCCCTTGCGGATCGAAATTTCATCGATGCCGATGGCCTTGGGTCCGGGTTTGCCGACGCGGGCCAGCTGCGCGCGCATGTATTGCTTCTCCAATGTCTTGACCGAGTGCCAGTCGAGACGCAGTTCCTGGGCGACGTCCTTGATCGTGGCACTGCGACAGCGCCGGCCGACATAGAAGGCGAAGCGCTTCGTGTAGAGCGGATTGTCAGCCAGGAAGTCGAGTTGCTCCCGCTTCACCGTGCCGCAGCGTCGGCAGGCGACGCGCCGCACCTCGAATTCGAGAAACACCCGTGTGTCGCCGCAGGACAGATCGCGCACGCGCCGGCGTTTTCGGTCGTACCAACCGGAACGTTCCCACCCACAGCCGTTGCAGGCGGTTTTTTTGAGCGTCGTTTAAGGGTGATGACGCGGGCCTTCGGATCACCAAAGACGCCGCGCACCGTGGGCTCGGGTCGGAAACCGGGGAAGGCATACGTATCCGACAACAGGCGTTTTGGTTTAGGCGTAGGCATGGCAAAATCATGCCAGAACTTTGCTATCCGTTAAATGCGTTTCGTATCGGTAATTACAGGGGTTGGGCGTACTTTAGGCTGTGTTTTTACCCACACGACTTCACGAAGACCC
>JANNJF010000053.1:0-2586 GCA_031405715.1 Gammaproteobacteria bacterium
GCATCGACACAGGTCATCGGCACCCCCCTGCAGGCAAACGGTGATCTCAACGGCGACGGCAAGGTGGACGCCGCCGATGTACATATTGCCGAACGCATCGCCGTGGGCCTGATAGTGCCGTCGACCTCGCTACTGCAGCACGGCGACATCAACGGTGATGGCGTAATCAACGCCGCGGACCTGGCGCGCATTCGCAGAAAGGCGCTGGGGCTGGACAACTTTTGAGAACATTAAGCAGGAGGATACACCGATGAACATGCAACGATTAGCACGGGCTTTTATTCTACTCCCTCTGGTCTCGTGGCTGGCCGCCTGCGTGGGCGCGCAATCCTTTACCACCGCTGCGCGACAGGGGGAGACAGTTGCTCTGGCCATCGGGTGGAATAAGACCCTCACCCGCCAGAATATGACGGTCACGATTACACCCTCGTCGGGGGCGCCGATAATTTATGCACCGAACGATACTCGGGTACGTGCCATCATGAATCTATATCCGGACCCGGCCTCCCGGGCAGTGGTCGGCTATCAGACCGGTCAGCAGCTTGGGGGCGGAGGTTCCAGCATCGGCGGCCAGATATCAAACCTAACCTACAATGCAGCTACCAATGAATCCGACAATGATTACTGGCAAACCACAGTATACCTGGATTTGCCGACCACCCTTCCCGTGGGCACGGCGACCATTGCCATTTCCGGCGGCACCGATGCCCCTCTAAACCCGATGCGGGTGGAGGTCCTCCCTGGATCGAGCGTGAGCAATCCGTTCAATGTCTACTCATCAAACCTAGCAGGCGCCGGTAATATTAGTTTGATGACTTATTTTCAGAACGCGCTGAAAGCGATGGAGCGCGCCCCGCAATCGACCGTGACGTTTGCAGGCACCACGATTCCCCATTCCATTCAATTCGAGTTTTCCCACACCCCCGCCGTCGGCAAGACCTGGATCGTCAACCCCCGCGGCGATATCAAAAATGTACTCTGGTCAGATACCGGGACCAACGTTAGAGTCATCCTGACGCCCACCGCCGGGAAAACGCTGGTGCAGATGATCGATTTCAAATTCTATATTTCCGGCGGCATTACCGGCATCACGCCCACGAATTTCAAGGCCTACGATATCAACGGCAGCCCGGTCTCCGGGGTATCGTTCGCTATCCAGTGATGAGGTTGGCTTAACGTGATTCGACAAACTGAATACGCACGAGGACACACCATGAGGGTCAACCACAGGGGATTACGGCGAATGGCGACGTTGCTGCGGTATTTGATGGTGCTGTTGCCGGCGCTGCTTTGCGTGGCGCCTGTCGCTGCGACTCAGACCATTACCTATTACCATTTGGACGCCACCGGTTCGCCTGTGGCTGCGACCAACCAGGCGGGTGCCCTGCTGTGGCGTGAGACCTACAAGCCCTATGGGGACCGTACCCTTAATCAGGCTGCGGCCAGTGGGAATAGCCACTGGTATACCGGTAAGCCGTATGACTCGGCGATTGGGTTGTCTTATTTCGGGGCGCGTTATTATGATCCGGTGGTGGGAAGGTTTATGGGGGTGGACCCGGCACCTTTTTCAGCGGGCAACCTGCAAAGTTTTAACCGGTATGCGTATGGGAATAATAATCCGTATAAGTACATAGACCCGGATGGCCGCGCCATCACCTTAGTAGAGTTTTCGGGGGCACTCATTGCAGGTAGCATTATTGTTTATGCGAAGGGCACACCTGACCAGCAGGCGATGATGAAGCGGGTTGCCGAGCGGGTGTGGGAAGGCATTTGGTCAGAATCGTCGAAAGAGGATGGTGCTAAGTCGGATTCAGGTAATGATAAAGATGCGCCTCCAAGCATTGTTGACCCTGATCGTGCCACGCATATCCTTGATGGAGACAAGACCGGTGGCGGTCATCGGGCGGGTACTGGCAAGCCAGGCAAAAGCGAGTTCCCAAGTAACTGGTCCGACGACAGGGTTCTCGGGGAAATCTCCGACGTAGCTACCGACCCAAAATCAACAACATCGCCAGGACGTGGCGGAAGAACGGTCACGCGAGGCACACGCGGCGGTGTTGATATTGATGTGATCGTTGATCAGAATGGTCGGATCGTCACGGGATACCCTACCAACGCACCACGCAATCCGCCCTGAGGAGTCCCGATGTCGAGTTTTAACGAGATCGAATCGTTATTTTCTAAGTTGCTTGTTGCGGGCGGTTCCGTCTTAGCGGATCAAGAGTTGGCGGAGATCAAGTCATTTATAGATGTCGGCGAATACGGACTTGCTCTGCAGACGGCAGTCGACATCTTCGTGGAAGAGGATAAGATCGCCCCTGACGACGTGGTGTCGTTAATCGAGCGGATAGCCGCGGCAATGTCGATTGAACCCGCGCTAATGTTGCAACGACTCCCGAAAGAGCCGCGATAAAAAGGGTCGATAGGGGTCGGAGTCAATTTCACACTGCCCGCATTCATCCATCTCACCCACTATCTCTCCTGATCCATAGCAATCGTTCGGTGACGCTTCTCCTGCCGCGGTCTGCCACGCGTTGTGTGTTTGAATTTTCTTCCCAATGCGGTTTCTATCTGAACCTTAAAGCA
>JANNJF010000054.1:0-4667 GCA_031405715.1 Gammaproteobacteria bacterium
GTTCATGGACGGCGACTCACAATAAAATGTATGGGGAAGTTAAGAGACCTCCGAACAAGTCCCCTCTCCGTGCGGTTTTTGCCTCCCCGAAGGGGGCCCGCGCATTTCGGGGGAGAGGGGACCTTGCGTGATAGTTTCTGCCACGTGTGCAGAGGTTCCTTAACCACCGCTCTCGGGTAGACGGCACAGGGCATCCACGGTCACCCCCAAGGCGTCGGCATAACGCTGCAACAGCGCCGGCTTGAGCGTGGCGAATACCGCCGGCTTCAGGTGGCGGCGTACCCGCAGGCGCCAGAGGCCGGTGTTGGCGGCGAGCAGGCCCACATCCATCTGACAGCGTGCCATGTGATACGCGAGGGGGCTGGCCTCGCCGCGCTGCACGCGCGCATAGGCGGCATCGATGACGCGGCGCACTTCGTCCACCGCCTGGGCGTTGACCACCTTCTCCACGGCCCAGCCCTTGCTGCCGACCACGACATAATGGCCTTTGTCGTCCACTGCATAACACGCGCGCTGGTGGCCTTCCAGCATGGAGTCTTCCTGCGGCACGTCGTTGATTTTCATCGGTGCAGTCCCCGCGTTAAACCACGGTGAGCTGCATGTAGTACACCGAGAAGCGCGCGCTCTCCGGCACATAGCACAAAATACGCTCGCCCTGCTTCAGCCGGCCGGAATACAGCAGCTCTTCCAGCATGAGATAGATAGCCGCCGAGCCGACATTGCCCTTGCTGGTGAGGTTGGTGAACCAGCGTTCCTGTGGGATGGGGAAATTGCTTTCCGCCAGCGCGTCAAACAGACGCGGACGGAAATATTCCGACGAGTAGTGCGGGACAAACCAGGTCACGTCCTGGGGCCGCAGGTCGTATTTGCGCGCGATACCGGGCAGGGCGCGGTTCACGGTCACGCGCGCCACTTGATCGTTGAGCAGGCGCGCATCCTGTTTCACGGAAAAATAACTGTGACGCAACATATCCTGGCTGTCCTGCGCCTCCCGCCAGCCTTGCAGATGGCCGTCCTCGCGCATGATGGCGCCGCTGTACATGCACACCGGCATTTCACCGGCGAAGGACAGGCCGTCGATCCAGTCGATACGCAAAGATAGCCGATCGGGGTTGGGGCTGTTGCTGAGCAAGGCGGCGCCGGCGCCGTCGGACAACATCCAGCGCAGAAAATCTTTTTCGAAGGCCAACTCCGGCTGTTTTTCCAGGTCGGCGACACGACTGGCCAGTTCCGGATCGAAGTTGCTGCCGCGCATGAAGCTGGAAGCGAATTCCGAGCCGCTGCTGATGCCGTTGCGCGCCAGACCGGCGGCGATATTCAGATAGGCGTAGCGCAGGGCGGTCATGCCGGAGGTGCAGACACCGGCGGCGGTGATCACCTCCAGGGGCGGACCACCGAGCTCGCCCTGCACCATCTGACCATGGGCCGGTTTGATCTGATCGGGCCCGGAGGTGGCGCAGGCCAGGCAATCCAGTTGCTCCAGAGTGAGCCCGCTGCGCCGCAACAGCAGGCGCACCGACTCCGCCGCCAGCTGCGCAGTGTTGTGGGTGTAGCGACCGGTTTGCGGATCGATGGCGTAGTAGCGCGTTTGTATGCCGTTGTTGCGCAGCGTCACACGGCGCGAGCGCGATGGCTTGCCACCGACCATGCCCAGGATCCGCTCGATGTCGTCATTGCCCACCGGGGCATTCGGCAGAAATCCCGCCAGGTCGGTAATATATACTGTCATGGCCATACCGGTTCCAAACACCATCCAACTCTTAAGTTAAGTGCGCTGCCACCACCCGGTGGGTGCAACGGCACTCACTACCTGCTGTATTTCGCCATGCGTTCCGTGGAAGCGCCGGAGGGCAATTCCAGGCGCGCAGTCTGCGCATCCATCCGCCGGCGCAGCCAGGGCCGCAGCAAGGCCCGTAGCAACATACCTATGGGCACCACCGTGAGGATCATACTCACCAGGAAAACCACATAAATCAACAGCACCGTCCGGCGCCCGGCGTGGCCGGGCGGGCCGATGGCGCGCAACAGCCGGCCCCATAGCAAAAAGCTGCGGTGTCCGATCTTTTCAGCGGCAATGTAGCCGGGGTTGACCTTGACCGCGCATAACCCCCCTAGCTGGCTGGCTCCCGGCTTGGATTGTAGCAGATGCAGGGAATCGGCGAGTGCCCGGCCGAAGCGCGCGGCCCCCTGTATGTCCGCATCGCTGATGCCGGCGGGCGGGAATATCCTCCAGAAACCGTCCTTTTTTCCCGTCAGCAGCCAGCGTGGCGTGGTCACGAAGGTGGCCCACGGTGGACCCTGGTCCACCAGCACCACGTTGTCGATGAGGCGCGCGCCCAGGTCGTTCAGCAGGCGCTGCAGCTTCTGCTGCGCGCTGATCCACAGGTTGCGGCAACCGATGAGGGTGATCACCGGCGTGTCCTTGAGCACCCGTGCCGCGGGTGACTTGAGAAAACCGGTGATCGGCAGGGACGGCGACAGAAACCACACCTGATACGCCAGTATCACCAGATCGAAACGCCGGTCGGGATCGAAATCCACCGGCCGCAGCGGCGCTGGATCGAGATACACGGACTCGGGAAACACGTCGAGAAAGGAAAAAAATCCCCAGGGGAAGGGGTAGGCTTTCTGCGGCACCAGTTCCTGCCACACCAGTTCCACGTCCGCACGCCCTTCCAGCGGCGCCAGCATGGAGCGGGCCGCGCGGGTCAGCTGGCCGGTCTGGGAATAATACACAATCAGTATGCGCGTCATGGTCGTAGGCCGTGTGGGATTGTGCTGGGTTTCAGTGGGGTTCGGGGCGAGTGGAGCGCGGGGCAAGCCCCGCTTTTCAATGTGTAGTGCCCTACCTAAAGAAGCATATTAATAGCGGCGGCGCGCCGCCGCACTCCGGAACAACTCTTCAACCCGTCGCCTCCCGCGCTTCCACTTCCTGCAAGAGGCGCTGCAGGTTGGCGCGTGGCAGTTTCCCCGTGGCGTTACGCGGCAGTGTCGCCACCAGGCGTAGCGGACGCGGTAAAAACACCGGGTCGATGTGCTGACGCAAGGCCTGAAGTATGTCGTCACGCGACCGGCCCGGCGCCACCACGAAGGCGGTCAGGCGCGGCTCGCGTGCGCCTTCCCCATCAGGCAGAAAGAAGGTCCCGTCCTGCACACCCTCAATCGCCAGCAGCTGACGATTGAGGTCGCCCAGGGAAATGCGCTTGCCGGCGATCTTGATGAGATCGGTATTGCGGCCGTAGAGCACAAACTCCTTGTCGCTCAAGACCTGCACGCTGTCGCTCAGTAGCATGGGACTGGTGAAGTAAGTCGCATCGACCCGGAAACCCGCTTCGTCCAGACTGACATGAATGTCGTCGAACACCTGCCACGGTTCGCCCTCGGCCTGGCGGCGCGAGGCGATGGCGCCGGTCTCGGTGCTACCGTAAAACTCCAGCACCCGCGTAGCGAAGTCCCGCTCGGCCTGCGCCGCCAGGTCTTTGTCCAGGGGTGCGGTGGACGATAGGATAAAGTCCAGCGGCGGCAGCGGCGCCGCATCCAGCACGCAGGCGCGGATGTGCACCGGCGTGGTCACCAGGATGCCGGGGCGCGCATGGGACGCGAGCACACGGCGGATATCGTCCGGATAAAACGGGCGCTCCGCCTCCAGCACATAGCCGAACTGGATCGGCAGCATCACCGAGTAGACAAAACCATACATGTGCTGCGGCGGCACCGTGGCCACGACATAACCACCCTGCTCCGCATCCAGCCCCAGGCGTCGGCCCGCCACCCGGGTCTCGTGCAACAGCGCACCCCAGGTGCGCAGGTAACGCTTGGGCTCGCCGGTGCTGCCGGAGGTAAAGGCGATGGCCACCTTGCGGTCGGCGGGGAACGCCAAGCTGGGCGGCGCGCTGGCATTGTCTTCCCCCGACCCAGAGGGGCGTGTATAGACAAACATCTCCATGCCCACGGACTCCTCCGCCTGATCCGTCAGACAGTAGACATCGACGTATTCGTGCTTGAGTTTTTCCAACACCTGAGGGGCGCGGCTCGGTGGAAACAGGCTGACCTGCCCGCGCTGCAACGACGCGGCCAGACACACCAGAAAGTGATAGCGGTCGTCACAATGATTGAGCACGTAACCGGTCTGCGGCAGGCGCGGCGTGAGTGCCGCCACGTCCCGCAGAAACGCCGCGCGCGTGATGCCCTGGCCGTGCCGCCAGGCGATCACGTCTTCGGGGCCGCCGGGTCGGAGCAAGGGCATGCCGGTCATGGCCGGCCGCCGCCGAAAAACGGGTGGTTCGGGTCGCGCGGTGACATGCGCGCCAGATTGCGCCCCAATTGCCACAGGCTCACCGTGCCGTACTGGCGGAAACGAAAATGCCGGTAAACGTGCTGTAGGATGAGCATGGCCGCCACGAAGAAATAGTAGAGTACATTAACGAACAAGGACCAGACCGCCAGGGTTGCCCAGTGCGCCAGCGCCACGGATAACAGCACCATGCCGGCAAAAAATACCACCCACAGCCAAGTCAGGCGCCGCGCCAGGGCGGGCAGCCCTGGAGGCAGTTCGCCGGCATAGGCGATGCGCATCAGGCGCTCCACCAGGGGCACCGCTCCGGGGCGCAGGCTGGCACCGAACACCGCCAGCAAGCCGAGGTTGATCAGCACCGGTGGCAGAAACA
>JANNJF010000055.1:0-2816 GCA_031405715.1 Gammaproteobacteria bacterium
CGCAGTCGCAGCATCAGCGCGTATCGGGTGGTGAGCGCAGAGGATGTGGCGATCGGCGAATCGGGTCGCTTAAAGCTCGGCGCTATGCAGGTCGAAGTAGTGGATTCCGTGACGGACTATGTCGATCTCATGCAAACGCTATTTGATTTCGCTGCGATAAAGTCGCTGCTCAATAACGCTTCCTTCCGTATGTGTTTCGACGCCATGCACGCCGTGACCGGACCCTATGCGCGCGCCATTTTCCAGCAGCGCCTGGGCGTGCCGGCGCAGTCCATTGTAAACGCCGATCCACTCGAGGACTTCGGCGGCGGGCATCCCGATCCGAATCTCACCTATGCGCACGAACTGGTGCAGACGATGTACGCCGCGGACGCCCCGGATTTCGGCGCGGCCTGTGACGGTGACGGCGACCGCAACATGATCCTCGGCCGGCATTTTTTCGTCAGCCCCTCGGACAGCGTGGCGATACTCGCGGCCAATGCGCATCTCGTGCCCGGGTATCATAAGGGACTGGCCGGGGTGGCGCGCTCCATGCCCACGAGTCAGGCGCTCGATCGCGTGGCGCTGAAACTCGGCATACCCTGTTACGAAACCCCCACCGGTTGGAAATTTTTCGGCAACCTGCTGGACGCGGGGCTGATCACCCTGTGCGGCGAGGAAAGCTTCGGCACCGGCTCCGACCACGTGCGCGAGAAGGATGGGTTGTGGGCGGTACTGTTCTGGCTGAATATATTGGCGGTGCGCCGACAGTCCGTGGCGGAGATCGCGCGGGATCACTGGCGCACCTATGGGCGAAATTTCTACCTGCGGCACGATTACGAGGGACTGGACACCCGCGTCGCCGAATCCGTGTTGCAGGATTTACGCGCCGATTTCACCCGCCTGGAGGGCCGGCGCTTGGGTGTCTACAAAATTAAATCTTGCGATGACTTTCGCTACACCGACCCGGTGGATCAGAGCGAGGCACTCGGGCAGGGTATACGGCTCATTTTCGAGAACGATGCGCGCATCGTGCTGCGCCTCTCCGGTACCGGTACCGAGGGCGCCACTCTGCGGGTGTATCTCGAGCAGTTCGAGCCCGACCCGACGCGTCACGGACTGGAGGCAACCCAGGCATTGCAAGCGCTGACTGAGGTGGCCGATGACATCGCAGGTATTCGCCGCCGCCTCGCGCGTGACGCGCCGACAGTGATTACCTGACAGGAAAAATAGGCAGTGTTGGAACGATCCAATATGGAGTGCGGGAGCGAGCCCCCGCACTTTAAATCGGATGACTACGCCGGATGTTAACCTTGCTGTTTACCTCGGGGTTAGGGTGCACAGGGCGCTCCCTACTGTGCTGTCCGAGTCGTCGATACGTGCACCCGTTTGGCCGTTGTCTCTGCACCAAATCTGGGCGTCACCGACGCTCACTCCCTAATGCAGTGCACTTCCACGTCGGCATTACGCGGGTTACCCCAGAAAACCCCGAGAAATAGCCATTCCGTTGAGTTTGTCGGCATGGCACGCGACTTGCCTTAGGGGAATGTGCGGTATGCACCCATCTAACCAACTGTATGCCCGGAACGCCAAGCGCCGAGGCAAGGAGACGACACACGATGAATTGGCGTGAATTTAAACAGGCCGGTCACTGGCCGACCTTGTTAGCGGCGTTTTTATACTTCGATATCAGCTTTATGGTGTGGGTGGTGTTGGGCCCGCTGTCCCTGTATCTCACCCAGGACCTGGGCCTGACCATCGAAGAAAAATTCACCATCGTTGCCATACCCATCCTGTGCGGCGCGCTGTTGCGTGTCCCCCTCGGCAGTCTGGCGGATCACATCGGGCCGAAACGCGCCGGGCAATTGGGCCAGCTGGTGGTCATTACCGGTATGGCGTATGCGTGGCTCGTCGGCCTGCACTCCAAGCTGGAAGTGGAACTATTCGGTATCGTGCTGGGCGTGGCCGGTGCAAGCTTCGCCGTGGCGCTGCCCCAGGCGAGCCGCTGGTATCCGCCGAAGTTTCAGGGCGTGGTCATGGGCATCGCCGGCGCCGGCAATATGGGTGTGGTGCTGGACTCCATGATAGTGCCATGGCTGGCCGAGACCTACGGTTGGCAATCGGTGTTTGGTTTTCTGCTGATTCCCCTGGTCATCGTGTTTGTGCTCTACACCTGGATGGCCAAGGACGCGCCGGACAAACGCGCACCGGTGACACTGAAGAACTATGCCCTGGTGATGAAAGACGTCGACACCTGGTGGTTCATGTTTTTTTATTCCATCACCTTCGGTGGTTTTGTCGGCCTGGGCAATGCGCTGCCGCTGTATTTCACCAACTGGTATCACACCTCCGGCGTCGCCGCCGGGATGATGGTGGCGATCATCGTTTTTGCCGGCTCCATGTTCCGTCCCGTCGGCGGTCAACTGGCGGATCGCTTCGGCGGTATCCGCTCGCTGCAGATCCTGTTTTCCGTGGTGGCCCTGGCCTATCTGACCATCTCGTTCCTGCCGGAAGGCCCGGCGCAAGCCGCAGCGCAGGCCTCCGCGGACAAAGTCGCCGGCTGGGGCCTCACCGAGTTGCCGGCGGTGGCCTGGCTCGCGGTGTTGATCTTCTTTGCCGGCGCCATGGCCTTAGGCATGGGCAACGGTGCGGTATTTCAGCTGGTGCCGTTGCGCTTCCGGCATGAGATCGGTGTCATGACCGGCCTGGTGGGCGCGGCGGGTGTTATCGGCGGGCGCTCAACCGCTTCTTTTTCAGCCATGGAAAGTTCAGGCATTGGTTCCGTGAGTCGGTGCGGCTGTTTTTCCTCAAGCAAAAAAAGTAACCATTCACGGCTG
>JANNJF010000056.1:0-2379 GCA_031405715.1 Gammaproteobacteria bacterium
CGCAATTGACCGGGATAAAGGGCTTGTCGGCGCGTGGGCCCAGCTCATGGATGAGGCGCGCCACCAGCTCTTTGCCGGTGCCGGACTCGCCGTGGATGTAGACCGGCGCCTGGCCGCGGGCCAGCTTTTGGATGAGTCCGCGGACGCGTTCGATGGCCGCCGATACCCCCAGGAGTTTCTGGTTACCGGTCTGGCTGGCCTGTGCTGCGGGTGTCTGGCCGACGCGCAGTGCGGCGCGCACGATATTGCGCAGGTCATTGATGTCAAGAGGTTTTGAGACGAAATCGAAGGCGCCGGCCTTGAGGGCGATGACGGCGGTTTCCATGTTGCCATGGGCGGTGATGACCGCTACGGGCAGGGTCGGGTGTTTGCTCTGGATATGGCGCACAAGATCGATACCGTTGCCATCGGGCAGGCGCATATCCGTCAGACACAGGTCGAATTTGAACTGCGTCAGCAGTTCATGGGCCTCGCTCAGGTTTTCCGCGGAACGGGTCTCCAGGTTCATGCGACCCAGGGTGAGTTCCAACAACTCGCGAATATCCGGTTCGTCGTCGACGATTAATACTTGGCTCTTGCTCATGTCCCTACGATATCAAAGTGTTACAGGATCGCCGCATTCTTCGGCTCGGGCAAAGGTGATGCGGAAGCGACTGCCGATCTTTTCGCCAGGGTGGCAATCGAGGCGGGCACCGTTTCCTTCACACAGTTCACGTGCAATATATAGACCAAGACCGGTGCCTTTGGGAGTCGTGGTGAAGAAGGGGTCGAAGATATTATCGAGGATTTCCGCCGGAATGCCGGTCCCCCAGTCGATCACATCGAGGAACGGGCGGTGGTCGTCATCCTGGCCGGCCTTGAGGGCGATGAGCGGTTGGCCGGAATAAGGTGGGCTATGGCGGATGGCATTCTGGGTGAGGTTGCCCACCACCTGCCCCAACTGATCGGGATCGACGCAGCTGGCGACATTGCCGCTGACGAAGACCGAGAAAATTTCCGCCGGGTATTTGCCGGTCTGGGCGAATTGCACGACAAATTCCTTGAGCCAGGACTGGAGATCGAGGCGCACCGGATTGACGTGGTCGCGCCGGCTCAACTGCATGACATTTTCGATGATGACGTTCATGCGCCGGCTCTGGTCCTGGATGATGCGCACCAGGCGCGACTCCTCGCCGCTCTGATTCGGCGATTCCGTGAGCAACTGGCCGGCGTGGATAATCGCCCCCAACGGATTGCGGATTTCGTGCGCGATGCTCGCCGTGAGGCGCGCCAGGGCGGCCATCTTCAGTTGTTGCGCCTGTTGCTTGAGGATGGAGGTGTCCTCCAGGAACACCAGCACGCCGGAGTTCTTGGCATCGCCGATGAGGATGAAGCGCGGCAGCAGGGTGTAGCCGGAGCGCGTGGTGATCAGCTGCAGTCCGCGATGGCTGGGGGACTTGCTCAGCCATTGAAACAATTGCGTCGCCAGACTGGCGGAGAGATCCGTTAACAGCGGCCGGTTGCCCGCGTCTGCGCCGACGCCGAGAAAATCCCGCGCCGTTTTGTTCAGCATGTGCACATGACCGACCTGGTCGCACACCAGCACGCCGGCCTGCATGCGTTGAATGATGAGGTCGTTGATCTGTCCGAGGTTGGCCAGGTCCACGCCGCGGCGCTTGGCCAGCTCTTCCGTGGCGCGCAGGCGTTGCGCCAGGGTGTGGGACAGCAATGCGGTGGCGAACAGGGCGATGCCGAGCATGCCGGTCTGGGTATAGCCTTCGGTGTTCCAGGGGCCGCCGGTGAGCGCGACCCAATTGTGTTCGATCAGAATGGCGAGAGAGGCGAGGGCGGCAAAAAACACCGTCAGGCGCGTGCTCAGCATCAGGCTGCTGCCGCCCACTGCGACCACCAGCAGCAGACCCAGGCCACTCGACAGGCCGGTGCTCGCATGCAGCAGCATGGTGAGCAGTGCGACATCGGTAAAGGCCAGAAACGGCGCCTGGGTCTCGAAGCCGGGCCAGCGCCGCCGCAGGGTTTCCATGCTGGCGAGGGCGACGCCTGCATAAATCAGGCTGGTGATCAGAAACAGCTGCGGGTCGGATTCGCCAAAGGGCGAGATCCTTTCTCCCGAGACCGCATACACCGCGGCGGTCAACGCCACGATGAGGCGATAGATGCTGAAATAGCGCAGCAACTTCCAATCTTCGGCAACGATCGCAGATTGGGTCTCCGCGGCACTGTCACCCGGTTTGAATATTCGACTGCTGCGGCCGAGACGATGGCGCTTGTCGAACGCCTGATCGCTGACAAGGATACGCCCGGGCTCACGCTGTTCACGCCAGGACCTGTCATGACCTCCGCGCGGGTCAAGGCTGCGCTCATCAGCGATCCGCTGGTGCG
>JANNJF010000057.1:0-2190 GCA_031405715.1 Gammaproteobacteria bacterium
ATTGAAAGATTTATCGCCGCCAATAGCCGGATACCGGTGGAAACGCTCGGTGGAGACGTTCAATCTGATCGAAGAAGGCGCCTTGCTGAAGGCATTGCTGAATATGTCCGTAAGCCTGGTATTGTGCGTCGGCGCGACCTGGGCAGGTGTGGTTCTCGGGAGGCAGCTATGAAACACAACGCGGTGGTGATGGTGCGTATCTATCTGACGGAAGGCGAACACCGGATGAAAACCCTGTTGGCACGCCTGCATGATGCAGAGAAGGTGCAGGGGGTAACGGTGTTCCGCGGCATTTCCGGATTTGGTCGCAGCGGCAAGGTGCATTCCGCGTCACTGCTCGACCTGTCCCTGGATCTGCCGCTGGTCATCGAGTTTTTCGATACGCCCGACAAGGTCAAGCGCATCCTCACACACCTTAAGGATGTGCTGCCCCCCGGCCATGTGGTGTCCTGGCCGGCGCAGGTCAACACCGGATAATCCGGATTTCAACCACTACCAACCGTTAACGACGAAGAATCTATGCTCGATCCAAAACTATTTCGTTCCGACATCGATACCACCGCCAAGCAACTGGCGCGCCGTGGTTTTGTGCTGGACGTCGCCACCCTGTCGCAGCTGGAAGAAAAGCGCAAAAAGGTCCAGGTGATCACCCAGCAATTTCAGAACGAACGTAATGCCAGCTCCAAGACCATCGGCCAGGCCAAGGCCAAGGGCGAGGATGCGACGGCACTCATGGAGGCCGTGGCGAAAATCGGGGCAGCGTTGAAGCAGGCCGAGGCAGAACTGGAGGATCTGCAGCGTCAGATCAACGACATCGCCCTGGCGGTGCCCAATCTTCCCCATGCCTCCGTGCCGGAAGGGCGGGACGAGACCGACAATGTGGTGCAGCGCCATTGGGGTGAGCCGAAGAAATTCGATTTCGCGCCGAAAGATCATGTGGATCTGGGCGAAGGACTTGGGCTGTTGGATTTTGAATCCGCGGTGAAGATCACCGGTGCGCGTTTTGCCGTGTTGACCGGACCGCTGGCGCGCATGCAGCGGGCTCTGATTCAGTTCATGCTCGATCTGCATACCTCGGAGCATGGTTATACCGAGACCTATGTGCCTTATCTGGTCAACGCCGACAGCCTGCGTGGCACCGGTCAACTGCCGAAGTTCGAGGCCGATCTGTTTGCATTGAAAGGTGAGTTCCCTTACTACCTCATCCCGACGGCGGAAGTCCCGGTCACCAACCTGGTGCGCGACAGGATACTGGAGGCCGGTACGCTACCGCGTAAGCATGTCTGTCATACGCCGTGTTTCCGCAGCGAGGCCGGCTCCTACGGCAAGGACACCCGCGGCATGATCCGCCAGCACCAGTTCGAGAAGGTCGAGCTGGTGCAGATGGTACGACCGCAGGATTCCTATGAAGCACTGGAGGCGCTGACCGGCCACGCTGAGAAGGTGCTGAAAAAGTTGCACCTGCCTTATCGTGTGATGGCGCTGTGTACCGGCGATATGGGTTTCTCCGCCGCCAAGACCTATGACATCGAAGTCTGGTTACCGGGACAAAATAAATACCGCGAGATTTCTTCCTGCAGCAACTTCGAGGATTTTCTGGCGCGTCGCATGCAGGCGCGCTGGCGCAATCCGGAGACGGGCAAACCGGAACTGCTGCATACCGTGAATGGCTCCGGTCTGGCGGTGGGGCGCACCCTCGTGGCGATACTGGAAAATTACCAGGACAAAAACGGCCATATTCACGTCCCTGAGGTGCTGCGGCCGTATCTGGGAGGGATGGAGCTTATAGCTATGTAAGCGCTGTACCCAATGGTTACGCGCGCGAGTCGGGTAGCGGCAGCTTGTGAGAACCACGTCACGCAAATAACAAAGGCCCCAACGGGGCCTTTGTTATTACTACATGGCGAACGCTCAATCGTCGCCGCCGAACACGCCCAGCAAGTGCAGCAGGCTGGTGAACAGATTGTAGATGGATACGTACAGGCTGACGGTGGCCATGATGTAGTTGGTCTCGCCACCGTGCACCATGGCACTGGTCTGATACAGGATAAAGCCGCACATGAGCAGAACGAACATGGACGAAACCGCCAGGCCCAGCGCCGGAATGGCGAGGAAGATGTTGGCGATGGCGGCGATGAAGGCGATGAGGATGCCGGCGGTGATGAATCCACCCATGAAGCTGAAGTCCTT
>JANNJF010000058.1:0-12410 GCA_031405715.1 Gammaproteobacteria bacterium
GGCAGCGGCTTCTGGATCGCGAGCCATTTGGGCGCCTGCTCGCCCGCGCTGATGTGCAGGAACGTGATGACCGTGAATCCGACCGCAAATGCCAGCCCGTGGCGCACTGATTCTGATTCAATATCGAACCACCCAAACACCGGTTGCAACAGCGCGCTGAAAACCGGCTCGCCAATCCAGCCCAGGCCGAGGCTCGCCAGCGTGATGCCGAGTTGCGCCGCGCTCAAAAAGGAATCCAGCCGGTGCAGGATAAATTGCGCAATCTTCGCCCGGCGCTGGCCCGCCAGGCCGAACGCCTGCGCACCACCATCGAGGCCCTGACGGTGCAGCATGCCGAACATGCCATACGCTACACCATCAGCCTGGGCATCGCCGACATCAGCGCGGACATGAAAGACTATAAAGACTGGCTGACGGCAGCCGATCAAGGCCTGTACCAATCCAAGCATGCGGGGCGCAACCGCACCTCTATTTATCGCGCCCCGTCGGCCTAAGCGGCACGGAGCCTAACAGGCCGCTACGCCCGCTAGCTATGCCCGGCAAGAAGGTCCTGGCGATAAAACTGCTTCAGGTTTTCATACACATCGGGATACGTTGCCTTCACCACCGCTGGGCTCTCAAAAAATGCCTCGCTGACCACGGCAAAAAATTCTGCCGGCGCCGTCGCGGCGTAGGGATTGATGCGGGTAGGGATGCCGGCGTGTACCTGTCCCTGAAAATCGCTGTATGCCGCGCTAAAGGCACTCACCCACTTCACTGCGTCCATCTCCGCATGTAGCGGCGGAAAACCGTTGGCCGCGCCGTTCAGCATATCCAGTTTATGGGCAAATTCGTGGATCACGACATTGTCGCCATCCATTTCGCCGGCATGCTCCGCATCGCGCCACGACAGGACGATGGGACCCTGTTGCCAGGCCTCACCGCTCAAGGCGTGTCGGGTACTATGCATTACTCCATATTCATCCATCACCGTGCGCTCTGGCGCAAAACCTTCGGGATAAATGATAATCGCCGACCAGCCCTCATACCAATCCAGACCAAGATGCAGAATCGGCAGACAGGCCTGCAAGGCGATCATCACCAGCATATGTTGCGTGAGCACCAGGCCGTGGGCAGCGGAAAAGGATTTTTCATGCAGAAACAGAATGGCCAGGTCACACAAGTCGTGTCGCTCTTGCGTCGACAGACGAGCCAGCAGCGGCAGACGCGCGAAGGCCGCCTGCCACTGCGCCGGCGTGATCTTGGACTGTTTAAGGATGCGCTGACGGCGCCAATTTTTTATATAACTGAACATCGCGCTCGTTAACCTGACTCTACGGCGGCCAGGATAATCGCTCTCCGCTGAATATCACGCAGCAGTATAGCCCGCATCTCCTCACAGCGCAGCCAGTAGCCTGGAGTGCGGGAGCTCGCTCCCGCTGTGTAAAGCGGCGGCTGGCCGCCGCACTCCACGGTCGATGCCGATGTCAGTTATACCTAGGGCTGTTGCAATGCCATATACGCCCGCTGCGCCAGCAGCGCATGCGCGGCGCGGGTCGGGTGGATGCCATCCCAGTACACGTAGGTGTCGGGCGCCGCGCAGTAGGCGCCTCGCAGGACACCCGGCGTGATACAGGAATGTTCGACATCCGTAAACCCGAAGCTGTTGGGTGCGGCCGCCACCTCGGCCAGCAGACTAAAAACATCCAGGCGCGTTATCTTCACCGGCACACTGGCCTCAAGGCCGCCCAGCAGTTGCGTCAACCCGAGATTGAATTGTGTCGACAACTGCTGCGCGACACCCTGCACCAGTGGGCCCTGCAGACGCACGGCGGGCAATAGCGCCAGGTTGGGTGCATTGGGTATAAGAAAGTGACGCGCACCGGCAGTGTACAGGCCGAGGAGGTTGTCCCGTAACGCCACCATCGCCGCATTCAATATCGTCCCGCTGGTGGCGCCACTGGGATCCGCCGCCAGGGCGGCCAGGGCATCGCGTATGTCATTGTTGCCTAAGTAGACGACATACAAGGCATCGGTCGGTGCAACATTACCGGCGTCGCGCAGGAACCAACCGACCTGGGTCGCGAGCGAAGTAGCACCCTCCTGGCGCGCGCGCGAGGCGCCCACCGCATAGTTAGAAAATACCTTGGGTGCCAGCAAGGCCGGTCCGGTGCTGAGACCAAGATGCAGGCGACGACCCAGCTGCTCCACCCAGGTCGGGCCATTACTGAAGTGCAAACCACCGCGCGCATACGGTGCGGAGGGTATCAACTCAAACGGCGGGAAAGAGACATCCAGGGTCAGGACAAAGGCATTACCGGGATCGGAAAGACTGTCACCGAACACGATGAGGCGACTCGGGTCGGCGGCCTCGGCCAGACGCATGCCGAACAACAGGATAATGACGGCCAACAGGGACTTGCTCATATGCATTCTTTTCATTCTTATCTCCTCCAAGCTGAGTAGTTAAACCCGCATCTCCATTGCAACGAGCGGGGCGAAGAACATTTTCCATTGATTCGAAGAAACCTGCATACCTGCGCCGCATTTCCATGGAAAAGCGAGGACACCTTCCTGGAACTACTGCGCAGTATGGATTTCTTTTTCCAACCAGCGTCTGCTATGGTTTATGCACCATCAACTCGTCGGTTTTTATCTCAGTCTCACGTTGTCACTCACGAGCGGTGAGGTGTTGGCCGCGAAACCAACACCCGCCCCGGAAGCCAGCATGCCCGCCAGCGCCATAATCACGTTTAGCGGCAAGGTCGTCTATCAACCCCTGGAGGGTGGATTTTGGGGGCTGATCGATGACGCGGGTCAGCGCTATCTGCCCGAGCGGCTGGCGCCGGCGTTTCAGCACGACGGCCTACGGGTGCTGGTCCGCGCCACGTTGGCGGACGAAACCTTCGGCATACAGATGTGGGGTACGCGCATACGTCTGCTCGATATCGAAAAGATCGAAGACGCTCACCCATAAGGTACCGAACGTCCCGGTCTGCGGTTGATGACGGGGCAGCCGATGTCGCCGGTTCATTCTCGCGACACCTCCGCCACCGCCTGCAACGCCCAACCGTCTGTCTCGGACTCTTTGTCCATCATCGCAGTCAGCACTGTTTACGGATGCTGCAAACAGAAATCGTAGGCGCCCGTGCCGCGGTAAGCCGTGACCGCCCAAATGAAGTAGCCGCTCGTGGCATTAAAGTCGATGCGCTCCTGCGGGGAGACACTGGTGGAGCTGCTCACCACTCTCCAGCCGCTGGCCGGATCCCACCGATAGAGAAATAAATCCACGTCGGTACCCACGGCACCATTCAGAATGCCGGAGTGAGCCCCGGCGTTACTGGTGTAATAGTAGGTACCGCCCGGCTGGTATTGGGTCTCGCCGTTCACCGTCAGATTGCCCTTAAACGGCTGATACCCCACGGGGCAGGCGGTAACGGGCGCCAACAGGCTGCTGGCCAGAAGATTCGGCGAACCCGTACCGATACTGGTCAGCGCGCCCGGGGTGGCGGCACTCGTTATGGCCGCCGCCACCTCTGCCGGCTGAGCGCTGGGGTGATCCGCCAAGTAGAGCGCGGCAATGCCGGCGACGTGCGGCGACGCCATGGAAGTGCCACTGACGGTATTGGTGGCGGTATCGCTGCTGTTCCAGGTGGAGGCGATACTCGAGCCCGGCGCGAACACATCCACGCAGCTGCCGACATTGGAGTAGGATGCACGCGCGTCGCCCGCGGTTGATGCCCCCACGGTCAGCGCCTGCTTGACGCGCGCCGGCGACTCGGCACAGGCATCGGCATTGCTGTTACCGGCGGCGACCACATAGGTCACCCCGGAGGCAATGGAATTTCGCACCGCGTTGTCGAGTGACGTGGACGCGCCGCCGCCCAGACTCATGTTGGCCACCGCCGGGGCGATATGATTGCTCGTCACCCAGTCCACGCCGCTGATGACGCCGGACAGCCGGCCCGATCCAGTGCAGTCCATCACCCGCACCGCGTACAGATTCACGCCTTTGGCGACACCATAGGTGGAACTGCCCACGATACCGGCGACATGGGTGCCGTGGCCATTACAATCATCGGTGCCGCGACCGTCGTTGATGGCGGTGTATCCGCTGGTAACGCGAGGGGCCAACAGGGTGTGGCTCATACGCACACCACTGTCGATGATATAGGCGTTCACGTTCGCGCCAGTGGTGTTATAGGTGTAGGAATTGTCCAACGGCAGGGAGCGCTGATCGATACGGTCCAGACCCCAGGTGACCGGTGTCTGCGTTGCGTTGATATACAGAATGCGATCCGCCTCCACATACTCAACGCGCGGGTCCCTGGCCAGTTTGTTCAGCTCCGCTTCCGACATTTCCACGGAAAAGCCCTTAAGCGCGTGGCTGTAAGTGCGCTGCATACGGCCACGATGTCGAGTCATCATGTCGTTCGCGACACTCACGGTAAGCTGGTCCTGCTTGAGCACAACGATATACTGGTTGGGTACCCGATGCTTATCGTTGAGGCCGTAGATCGGGGCGGCCATGGCCTGCCCCAGGGCGCAGGCTAAACAGGTTAACCACAAGGCAATTATGCTTTTCACGACCTTCCTCCTCACATTTATTGTTATCGCGAGGTCGTAGGCGCTACGCCGTCGCACTGCGGCGCCATCCGGGCGGGTGGCGATGGGGATTTAGTCCGAACCTAACCTAGCTTACCCCACTGACCGGCTCAATCATCAACCGACGGAAGGCGGTCGTTCGAAGGCGAAAGGGCGGCTCATACCACAGCGCCCAAGCGAGGCGCGACAAAACCGCGTCGGGCGACAGACGGCTGGCCGCAGAATAAACCTAGAGGGACCCTAACGGGGATTACGCGGAAAACGGCGTTGTTTATTCGTGATGGCGAGACGTATTGATCTCACCTGCCCCGATCGGCGCTCAATCCCAGACTGGGCCTTCGTCGGTATCGGGAACGATAAAACCACGCTCGCACAATTCATCAGTCAGTCGATGCCGATAATTGCTGACACCCGTCTCGCCGTCCAGAACGGCCAGCTGGTCCTCCGCCTTCACGACCGACACGGCCGCCTTGGCTCGCTCCATGGCGTACTCCGATGTCCACTGTGAAGGGCATAGCACCGGCCACGCATACTCAGCTCCATCCTTGCTGTTCATCATCAACACCCGATAGGACGGTGGCAGGTTGGGTGTGTCGACGGGGAAGGCCGAGGCCTGCGTTGCCGCATCTTCCCTAGGCAGTATGTCGTCGCTGAACAATACATCGGCCGTGTCATTCTTCTCCAGGGCCTGTTTGGGCCCGGCGGTTTGCCTGTGCACATCGCCACTCTGCCTGTCGTCCTGAGGGGTATCGAGCTGCGCCGAGGCGGAGTGATAAAACATTTCGAGCGCATTAAGTCGGCGGCTGAGCGGCTTGTCATCCGCTGAGTTGGGGCGTATCACTAAATGTGAACACTGACCGTGTTCCACGGCAAGTCGGCCCCATAGTTGGATAACCGTGTCGGTCGCTGCACTGCGTGCATCAAACCGTCCGTTCGCAGTGTGGTACTCGACAGTCAGTTCAACAGTAGCGTTCACCTTAGTCAGTACTGCGGCATTTAGGCTGGCGAGCGATGTTACTGGCTGTTGGGCATTCATTTCGGTGACGGACAAGACCACGGACTTTTCCTTAAACGCCCCAACCTCTTTGACGGCGGTAGGCCTGAATCCAATGCGGGGGCGTGCTTCGTAGCGTGTGGGGCCGAGCCCAGTGGCGCGCCGAGCCTCATGCGCGGCACATAGGGCATTGAGTTCGCCGAGGATAGTGTCGATGTCTTTAAGGAGGGTTCCGCTATCTGGACACTTGTTCATAGACAGGACTCCAAGGGGTCAGAACACCCATCCTAAGGCCGCGCAAGAAAATCCGCCAGCACAATTAGGGTGAGGGTCGATCATCCTGGAAAAAGCGGTTAACCGCGATTATGGCTCTTAAGGCGGGCACACCACACTGATTGAGCGCGGATTAACGCCGATGAAACATGGCGTCAATATACTTAACCTGTTCACCCATTGGGTGACTGAGCCAATACATGCCACGCACAGACCTATCCGCGTTTATCTGCGGTTAAATGTCGCTTTTAGGAGCATGAGTTTCCCCCTCACCCTGCCCCGCTGCGGGCGGGTTATGTGGGCCAGACACAAACCGCAGCCACCCATGGAAACAGTCGCTACCAACCTATCTCACTTGCGGTCGCATATCCGATCTCCACCTCGCCCAACCCGCGCGGGATCTCGGCCCGGGTCTCGCTCATGGGTATTCTACCGGCCATGATCTCGGCCCTTTGCTGCGGGTAACGTGGCTCGGCATAGGGCTCGGCAAACCCTTTGGGGTAAACCGGTTGGCCATTTTCGTCGTATTTATCCGTAGCGCCCAGGGTATGCAACAACTCATGCGCGATCACCACATTGTTCTGCGCACGCTGTTGATCGTCGGCAAACACGTGCACGACACCCAACAGTCCTTTCTGCAGGCCGAGGGAATGCGGCAAGGACAGGTCGTACTGCAGCGGGTGATAAAGCACGAACAGCCGCACTTTGCCGAGACTCCCCCAGAACGGGGTGTGGCGGAAGGCATACCAACGCAGGCGCAGGCTCAAGCCGACGGCATCCCAGCGGCTATGCACCTGGCTAAGGGGCGGCCACTCGCCGATGGGGGTGTGCAGCATAATGCGAGGTGGGTGCGGGGGTTGCCGTTTCCAGCGTTGCGCCTCCACGCTCAGGAAGGTGGCGACCTCCTGAAAATCATCGGCCGTGAGCCGGCCGGCATAGGCGGCGCTTTCCGCGTCCATGGCCACGGGATAGACCGCCACCTCCAGCGGGTGCGTCGCACTGCGCACCCACAGGCGCTCGCCTGCCGTCAGGCCCGCGAGCAGCATGAAGGTGAGTAAAAGTATCAGTATGCGTCGGCTACGTCGCATGATATTCACCTGGCAGGAAATACGTTAAGGTTGGGATCAAATCAGTGCCGCGGGGAATCGCCGCGCATGTTACGGGCCAGAGGTGTTCCCACCGTACCGCAGCGGGAGACAACAGCGCGCTACGCGCCACACACCTTTAGGACGGCGTCCCCGAAAACGACGTTCCCTTATTATTATTTTTTGTTTCCCCGGTCCGCGGATTGTCCTTGTCTGTCCTTTCTCCTTCCCACGATATAGGCGTCCACGATACCGATCAGCCAGAGGATCAGCAGGGTCCACACAACAAGCTTAATGGCAGCGGTGTTCGATGACTTGCCGGCCTCGCTAACGGCCGCGGCGATCGCCTGCTCATCCACCACACCGCTGCTTATATCGATCTTGCCCACAATGGCCACGGCCTGCTGCACGGCGTTTTCTATCAGCACGTAGAAACAACCGAAGGTGGCCAGGGTCAATGCGATGCCCCGTGCATAGCATTTCAGCACCAGCTGACCCAGGCCGGGAAAAACCAAGCCGGACAACAGCATCGCTTTTACCGCGTTAGACATCGCCTCCTCCTATCGCTATACCGTGCCACACGCACGCGCAGCGCTTGTTTGTTATCGGGCTACCAACGACGTCACACCCCGGCCCACGTCCACCCGGCGCAGCATGATCTTGTTAGCTTCAAGAATACTTATCCCCATGCCTGTTCAGCAATACATGAAATTCAAAACGGCGGTTTCGTTGCCCTGCCCTTGAGCTTGCATCGCCCGCACGGGGCGGGCTTACCGAGGCACCAGTGTACGGTATTCAGGTCGCGTAACGGCCACTTGGCCTGCCGTGCTGGGCTTCAGCCGACCACCTTCAACGGACCGGCGGCGGGCGACCCCCATACCACCTTTTTCGAGCTTTTTGAGCCGGTCACACTAGTCAGCGGACAAATTACTCGACGAATAATTACCCTTTTGGGCAATTTTACCTCTAATATCATCATAATTTACCTTATAGGGTAATTATTGAATTTCCTTATTTGGTAATTTGTGATGCTTACCCTATACTATTTACCATATTAGGTAACTTCTATCGCCACCCCGGAGGACACCCCATGGATCACGAAACCCAGCAATTGCTCAGCCAGATCATCGCCGCCGGGGCCGCGCGCGGCATGTTGGAAAAGGACATCCTGCACCGCGCTGGCCTCGGCAAGACCACCCTTTCCAAGGTCAAGGCCGCCGGGGACACCCGCCTCTCCACCCTGTCGCGCATGGCCAATGCCGTCGGCCTGCGGCTGAGCCTGGTACCGAACAACCCAACCCTGGCGCAAGTGCTGAATCGCAACCTGTTTGGCGACGAGCAAACCGCTAAACAATAGACCGGCCGCAGGCACCTGCCATGGCAAGTGATCGCGAAGCAGTAGTCTGGACACGCATCGGCAACACCCCGGCGAAGATGGGGCGTTTGTTAGTTACAGACAGCCAATGCCGCTTCACCTACGACACCGAATTCATCGCCACCGGCCTGCCCGGTCTCGGCGTGTTGTACGCCCCGGACTTCGTCGGCGCCACCACCATCGCCTGGGAACGTACCGCGCATTTCGACCTGCTGCCGCAACTACAATTCCTCATTCCACCCCAAGGGGAATCGAATTTTCAGCGCCGCCTGGTGCTGTCCTATCTGCAACAGCAGGGCAGCACGCCGGCACCCGGCTTCGACAGCGACTGGGCGATCCTCATGGTGGCCGGCCATGGCGGCATCGGCCATCTGGATGTCTTTCCCAACGACGCCAAGGCGGCGGAATGGTATGCCGACAAAACCCAGCCGGCCCTGTTCCGCATCGGTGACGATTTCGGATTTTCTCTCAAAGAACTCATGACCTGGATGGACGGCGACGCCGAGGCCATCATCGGCGCCCTGGGCCCCACGCCCTCGGTGGGCGGCGCCATTCCGAAGTTGCTGTTGTCCATCCCGGCCGGCGGATGGGACGGCTGGATCGGCCTGCCGCGCAAGCGTAACGTCGAAGGTCGCACCGATGTCATCCTCAAATTCGAGAGCGGCAACTATCCCGGCATCGTCGCCCTGGAGGCACTCACCCTCGACCTGCATCGCGAGGCCGGCTTAGACGTGCCGCGCCACTGGACCACCAGCATCAACGGCGTACCGGCCATGGCCATCGAACGTTACGACCGCACCGCCGCTGGCGCACCGCTATTTGTCGAGTCCCTGTACGCGGCCATGGCCAGTGGCGACAAGCGCATCACCCACCACTACAGCAGTTCCTACGACAACATCGGTTTTGCCATCGATCGCTCACCCATCCCCATCGTCAGCGACCCGCAGGCGGCCAAACAACATCTGCTGCAGCGCCTGCTGCTGGCCTTCGCCACCGGCAACGGTGATCTGCACTTGGAGAACCTGGCCCTCGTGCGCCGCGATACACACACCACGTTCTCGCCGGTGTACGATCCTACCCCGATGCGCGCGTACAGCCGGCACGACATGTTGTGTGTCATGCCCTTCGGCAACTACGGCGAGATGGATGAAAAAGGCCGACCGATAGACTTGCCAGAGGGTCTGCGTCGGCTGGCCAGGAATCTGACGATCGCAAAAAAAAACTTGCAGGGCATGATTCAGGAAGTATTGGCGCTGACGACAGACTATACAGAACGCGTCACGGACTTGGCGAGCCTGCCAGATGCCAACAAACAGCACCTGGCCACCATTATTGCGCGCGTGCGAAAAGATCTGCTGCGGGTGTGAGCGTACCCATTCGATCCGGGCCGGCGGCCCGCGCGTCAACGGTGTGAGGCATACCGCGACAGCCTGCTGCTGCCGCGGCGGCCATTACAATATTGGATAGCGCGGATAACAATAACCGGTAGCGCCTAACAGTTCACCAGAACGCGCTTCGCGCTCACCGTGGAATTGTCGCCGTTGAGAATCTCGGTGATGCTACCCGTGTAGTCCATGTCAACATAGATAAAGTACGTACCGTTCGCCAGGGACCAGGGGATAGTGAAAGGAAGATTAAAGGTTCCTTGGGAGAATGCACCCAGCGAATGAGTGAACGTCGCTGCAACGGTCGTACTCAGGGAATATCCTGACATCGGTGACGTCGGGCTGAGACGGATACGCAGATTATAAGTGCCCGACGCGATGTTGCCGGAATTGCCGAGATACATACGCGTCGTGCCACTCGATCCCCGACACATGGTCACCGTGGTCGACGGATCCAGCCGCTGTACCGAGCCACTGACCACACCCAAGGCCGAGGGCAGCAGATTCGCGCGCGCGGTGGAGAAACCATACAGCGATTGCATACCGATGGTATCGCTGGGCCAGACGGTCGAGGGTTCCGAGCCACCGGTCAAGATGTGCGGCGGACTGGTGCGCATCACGCTATGCACATTCTCGTGCAGGAAGCCGAAGAAGTGCCCGAACTCATGCACAAAGGTGCTGCGTCCGGTGGTGCCGAGAAAGCTTCCCCACTGCGGGGTATAGCTTAAGTCATTCGCCAGCATGACATCCGCCTCATCGATGTCGTTGGAACCGATGAAGCACAAACCAAGCTGCAGTATCGTCATGCCGTTCGCACCATCGATGGCGGAGCGGTTGACGAGACCGACCTCGTTCTGTCCGTCACCGTGGCCGATAGAGCAGTCGGACACAGAATTCACAAAGAAGCCACTCACGACGTTGGAAAGCCTGTTCCACTGACCCGAACCGTTCCAGTACGCCGAGTTCACGTTACCGCTGTCCGGGATACTGCATCGGTTGCGGTGGACATTTACGCTTCCGCGCCACTTGACTGCGCTGCCGTTACAGGTGCGCCAACTGGCGGCCTCGGCGTCACGGGTCATGGCCGTCATAAAAACAAAGGATGTGGTCAATAACACGGAAAGCAAACCGTTTATTATCCTGGTATTCATAGTCTCTCCTCCTTATTTATAGTTTCGGTTTGGACGTATCGACGACAGGTACAGTTATGTCGTCAGGCGCGGCCGGCACGATGCCGGGTTGCGGTAACGTCTGTTGAGCCCGCCATTTGAATTCACCGGCCGGGAGTACGTAGAAGTTACCTGCGACTCTCAGGCCTTGATCCGCCATGAGTGCCCCCAGCACCTTCACAAATCCCAGACGGTCCAGCGGTGCGCTGCTGAGTTTGGGCAATTCCTGGACTAGTAACTTGGGCGCGGCACCATTGAGATCGGGACTGCCAAAGATGACGGGTCCGACAGCGACGCCTTGCGCACCTATCCCCGTGACGGGCTGGCCATCCGCGTCCACCAGCACCTCACTGCCCCCAACGCTTTCAGTGCGCAGGGCCAGATCACCGACTACCGGCGACAGGTTCCAGGCCGTGTTCCTAAGGAATACGATGTACTGCTTGCCCTTGACGAAGAATGGGAGTTCGGCAGCTACCAGTGTCTGACCGCTGGGCAGCGGTCCGCCGAAATGACGGATCTCCACCACTTGCGGAGCATCACCGAAGTGGGCCTGGACTTTTGACAAGGTTACGCGCGTCCACGGTCCTTCCTTCTCGGTGTAGAGATACTGAATATCGGTGACCATGCCCTCCACCACGGCCGCCGTCTGCGCCAGCGTGCTGCGCAGGTCTTTGGGCAGCTGCGGCTTCAGTGCAGACGCCGGCGGTCTATCCTGTATGGCCTGGGCCTGAACCGGGCCAGTGCCCGTCAACATGACTGCGATGGCAGCGCCGATTGCCGCTACGGCTGGCCGGTAATGTCCAGCACCAAGTCTTTTTTGTTGCATACGGGTTCCTCCTTCTGCCGGGTGAACCGGCGCGTTAATGTGGAAAACTGCGTAACGATCTTTTGCAGGGGATAACGAACCACGCCCTGCCGAGGATTCAATATCTACGGCAGGGTGAGGGTGGGTGCGGGGGTTGAGTGGTGATCTAGGATTGGAGTCCGGACCCCAGGGCCTTGATTATCCCAAAAGTCCGGATAGAGCACTCCCAAGCCTCGCATTGTAATGCTGGATGAATTACTGAACTGTTGCTGTGAGAAATTTCACAAAAGCGCGTGAAACTTCGGTAACCAGGGGGGGTGCAGCGGGAGCTGTTGAACTATGAAAATTCGAATAGGTGAGCGTTCCGTTGCCGAGTGATTATGCAATGCCCGTAGGCCATCAACACAGTTTCGTGAGTGGACAAGCTATCACTCCCCCCAGACGTGATTTTTATCCACCCATTTTATGCACAGCCAATACCAAAGCGAACAGGGAACCATGACGGCCACCCAGCTCCAGTCTTTGAGGTAATACGACAAGGGGATACAAAAAATAGTGAAAATAAAACAGCTCCAGAAAAGAATCAGCGCACCTTTTCTGGTCTCGATGCTCGATAAACCCAAAAATACCCAGAGGGGCATGTTGCTCTTTCTTTGCATAGGGAACCTACCGCGGTAATAGAAACGCCGGAGGCGCTACCGGAAGCACCGTATTAACGCCGAGCGGCGCTCCATCTGGAC
>JANNJF010000059.1:0-9169 GCA_031405715.1 Gammaproteobacteria bacterium
GGTCATGGGGTCGCCAATTTTTGCCATTGTACCCCGGCGCGCGCTGGGCGTGTGAGCGTAGGTGCTTTTATTCCGGCGGGATACGGCTAGAATGAAAACCGGCCCAGGGAGAAAAAGGCGAGAAAAGGGCCTTCACGCTAGAGTCAGAGGTTTGCATGTCCAACAATCACACTCCACGCAAATACCCAAGGCACCCCTCCGACCTGCCGGTCAAGGTGCTGTTCGAAGAGCTGGTGGCGAGCGAGTCGAGCTACCTCAACAATATCAGCGAGGGTGGTCTGTCCTTTAATTCCATGCTGCCGCTGGAGATGGGTTCGGTGGTCGGTATACGTATCCCGCTGAATAAGCCGGTATTCGATTTCGCCGGGCGGGTGGTGTGGTGCGTCAAGAAGGGTCTGGAATACACCATTGGTGTCGAGTTTGTCGGCAGCGATTCGACCTTCCGCCAGCGTGTGGTGGCCATGGTGCAGGGCATCGACGACTACCGCAAACGGGTACAAGAGCAGGAAGGTCGGCACCTCACCAGCCAGCAGGCGGCCTTGGAATGGATCAGTCACTATGCCAACGATCTGTATGACAAGGCACCGCCCTCCGAATAATCGCCCCGGATGGCAGGTCCGGGCCGCCGGCCATCGGCAGGTGCCTGCCATTGGTCCGTCAGCCCGCTGACGGTTTGCACGCCGCCGCGCACTCTCCGTAGAATGGACCAGGTAGCGAGGCCAGTGGCAGAGTTGCCGTGGCGTCTCCGGGATGAGTCGGTCCTGCAGTGTGATCTGGGCTACATTCGCATCGGTATCTACTAAGTCCCTCATCCTGTCCTTCCTCCCGTGAGAGAGAAGCGACATCGGATTCAAGGTCCAGGGCAGCTTGGGTAGAGACCCATGTTTCACTAGGGAAGGAGCAGAAAATAATGACGACAGGAGTATTCAAGGAGCGCTGGTTGCATGCGCCGGTGCGGGCCGTGCGCCACCAGTGGGCGCAGCTCACCCGCCTGTCCGACACCCCGGCTGTGCGTCTCGAGACGGGTCTGGGTTGGGTGGTCATGGGCCTGGTGCTGGTGGCCGCCATGATTGCCGCCTTCGCCCCCGCCTCCCTGTTGCTCCCGCATCTGCGTAGCCATCACTGGGCGGACCTCGCGCGCGACAGCCTGCTGCTGCTGGTGGTGGTCTTGCTCGCTTTTAATAGCCTCATGCATCTGACCGCCCGCATGGCCGCGCAGAAAAAACAGGCCAAGCATGTTCCCGTTAATGACCATGCGCTGGCGGCGTATTTTGTCGGCGCGGCGCCGGCGGTCACTATTCTTATTCCGTGTCAGGGCGGAGATGAGCCGATGCTGGCGCGCGCCTTGATGTCTGCGGCGCTCCAGACCTATCCGCAGCGACGTGTGGTGTTGCTCATCGACGATAGCCTGGGCGGCGATGCCCAGAGTCAGGCGGCGCGTGCACTGGTGCGCAGGATCCAGCAATCCTTGCAGGCGCCGGCGGACAAGTTCAGCAAGGTGCTGACGGATTTCCGCGCGCGCCAGGCGGCCGGACCGATGGATGTGCTCATGGAGCAGCGCCTGCTGACCGAACTCAACCTGGATGCGGCGGAGTATTACAGAAGTTACGCGCAACGCCATCCGGGCGACGATCATGTCGACAGTCACTTCGTCGAGAAGGTGCTGGAGCGGCAATGCAACGAGCACCTGACGCGCGCACAGGTGTGGCAGGCGCGTCTCGCGGGTACACGCGCCGCGCCGGGCGCCGATCTGATCGCCATGGAATACCGGCGTCTGGCGGCGCTGTTCGTCGTGGAGATCACCAGCTTCGAACGCACGCGCTACGCCAATCTGTCGCATGCACCGGGCCGGGCGATGAATCTCAACGGCTACATCGGACTGACCGGTAAATATTTTCACGAGCGCCTGGAAGGCGGGCTGCGTTATCTGGAGGAGGGCGATTCATTCGGCACCTATTTCCACGTGCCGGACGCCGATTTTTTTCTGGTGCTCGATGCCGACAGCTATGTCGCGCCGGATTGTCTGTTGAAGCTCACCCACTTCATGCAACAGCCGGGCCGGGAAAAAACCGCCATCACCCAGATACCCGGACACCCCGCGCCCAACACCGGTCTTATGCTGCAACGTGTAGCCGGCGCGCTCATGGATCTGCGCAGCGCCGTACTTCTCGGTTATGCGCGGCACGATGCCGCCAGCTGGGTGGACGAGAGTGGTTTGATCCGGAAGTCGGCGTTGCAGGCCATCGCCGATACGCAGCAGGAAAGAGGCTTGAGCGTCACCCGCTATTTCAGCGGTGGCCGCGCGTGCGGCGGGGCGGCCACCAACCTGCGACTATTGCGTCATGCCTGGCGCGTCACCAGTCATCCCGAGCGCCTGGCCTGGACCAGTGCGCCGGCGGATCTGGGCACGCTGGCGGCGCGCTACCGGCGCTGGCACGATGGCGGCCTGATCACCTTGCCGGGATTGTTCGGTTATTTGTTGCGCCAGGGCTGGCGTCAGCCCCTGGCGGCTCTGTTGCGCATCCACCAGCAGATCTCGACGTTCAGCACCAACCTCGCGCTGCTCGCGTTGTTCTCCCTCGCGTTACCCGGTACTTTCTATAATGCCTGGTTGGGCGCGGCGGTTTTGGGTTACGCGCTATTGCTGGCGCGGGATTTGAAACACGCCGGTTACCCGTGGAGCGATGCCCTGCGCGCCTATGCCCTGAAACTGCTGCTGTTGCCGGTGAACCTGGGCGGTGCGCTGACTTCCCTGCACCGCGCCTGGACACACACGGCGACGGCTAGTCAGCACTCGCCACACGACGGCGATACTGCCGGCACTGGTCTGCCTTATTACTTCGCTGCCTATGGGCTCCTTATATACTGGTTTGTCATGGCGGCGATCGATCTTACCGCGGGTCTGGGGGTACATGGCCTGGTGGTGGCGCTGAACGCCGCCCTGCTGTTGTATGCGGTGGCCGGTTACATCGGATTCCGCGATAGTCTGGAGGATGTGCACGCAGTGTTACGCCGCCGCCTGCGGCAGGATGGTTCGGGTTGGCGCATCCCAGCGTCCGGCATCGCACTCGAGGCGGACTTTGCGCACGACCGTGCCGCGTTGGAAGCGGTGGAGCGTTTCGAGCCGTCCACGCAGACGCAGGACAGCCTGTCGGTCGACCCGTATGTGCAACACGCGACGGACCTGCAGCAGGATACGGCGCGTTCGCGCCGGGTGTTGGTGCCACAGAATAAACCGTCGCGGCATTAGTGTCCTAAGTCAGGAAGTCGTCCAGCTATTTGTTCCGCTTCGTAGGGCGCACCCTACTACTCGGTACGCGTCTGTCGGCGTTTCAACCGACCGCTTTGTGTGGCCTTTGCGCGCCGGACAGAATGCTATACCCTTGCCTTCAATGACACCGTTTATATCCCACTACTGATGGCGGCATCACACTCCTCGCCGGGAACGCTGCTGTTGCGGCTGTGGGAACGGCTGGCGCCGCTGCCCGGTGGCCGTTGGCTGTTCAGTCGATTGCTCGGCTGGTTTGTTCCCTACAGCGGGACCATCCGGCCACAGATCCATGAACTGCGGCCCGGCTACGTGCGTGTCGGTCTGCGCGACCGGCGGCGGGTACGCAATCATCTCAATTCAGTGCACGCCATCGCCCTGGCGAATTTGGGCGAGCTCACCAGCGGCCTCGCGGTATTGGCTGGCCTGTCGCCACGCACCCGCGGCATCGTCCTGCGGCTGTCCATGGAATATCTGAAGAAGGCGCGCGGACCGCTGATGGCGGAGAGCGCCTGTGTCGTACCCGAGGCGGTGGACGCCGAGCAGGAATTTCTGGTGCATGCCGAGATCCGCGACGGCGCGGGTGAGGTCGTGGCGCGCGCCACGGTGTGCTGGCGCCTGGGGCCGGTATGAGCGCCGACCCGCGTAGTCTATTGGACACCGCCTTCACCCGTCAGGCGGGCATCGCGGTGCCGATACTTTGCGGGGCGATGTATCCCTGCAGCAACCCGGAACTGGTGGCGGCGGTGTCCGCCGCCGGCGGCATGGGCATCATCCAGCCGATCTCCATGACCTATGTCTATGGGCACGATTTCCGCGCGGGACTGCGCATGCTGCGCGGCCTGACGCCCAAGCCCGTGGGCATGAACGTGCTGATCGAAAAATCCGCCAAGTCTTATCAGGATAAAATGGCGCGCTGGTTGGACATCGCCCTGGAAGAAGGCGTACGTTTTATTGTCACCTCCCTCGGCAAGCCCGACTGGGTGGTGCAGCGGGTGCACGCCGTCGGCGGGCTGGTGTATCACGACGTGACGGAACGTAAATGGGCGGACAAGGGCATGGAGTGCGGCGTGGACGGGCTCATCGCCGTGAATAACCGCGCCGGCGGTCATGCCGGGACAAAGTCGGCGCAGCAATTGCATGCAGAGTTGGCGGATTATGGATTGCCACTGATCTGCGCCGGCGGCATCGGCAGCGCGGCGGATTTTGTGGCGGCGCTACGCCTGGGTTACGCCGGCGTGCAGATGGGTACACGTTTCATCGCCACGCAGGAGTGCCGCGCGAGCGAGGCCTACAAGCGCGCCATCGTCGGCGCCGGGGAGCAGGATATCGTGCTGAGCGAACGCATTACCGGCGTACCGGTGTCGGTGATCAATACGCCCAGCGTGCAGCGCATGGGCCTGCACGCCGGACCGCTGGCGCGTTGGATGCTGCGCGGCCGGCGCACCAAACACTGGATGCGCACGTTGTATGCGCTGCGTTCTCTCTGGCAGTTGCGGCGTGCGTCGTTGGATGAGTCCGGCGAAAAAGATTACTGGCAGGCGGGTAAAAGTGTCGCCACTATTGATTCCATCGAGCCGGCCGGTGAGATCGTGCGGCGCTTCGCCGCGGCCGCCAACGTGCAGTGAACAGCAGAGGGTTGCACCGTGACAAGTCCGCGTAGTTATCTGAGACACCCATCCGACATCCCCATCGATATCCTGCCGGCGGAGCTCGACACCGGCGACACGCGTTCGTTGCACAATGTCAGTCACGGCGGACTGTCCTTCAGCGCCAGCCAGCCGCACACGCAGGGGGAAATCGTACGCCTGCGTATTGCCCTGGTCAGCCCGGTGTTCGAGGCCCTCGGCAAGGTGGTGTGGTGTCATGGGACCGATGGGCATTACATCGTCGGTGTGGAATTCCTCGATCAGGTGGACCTGTTCCGTGCGCGCATGGTGGAACAGATCTGTCATATCGAACACTATAAAAGAACCTTGCTCGAGAACGAGGGCCGGCAGCTCTCCAGCCAGGAGGCGGCGCTCGAATGGATAAGCAAGTATGCCGATGGTTTCCCTTCCCCGGACGACGATGCTACGGGCTGAGCGGCGTGCTCAGGTAACGGCCTGGGTGGGCTGGTAGTCGCGCGGCGCCATGGCGCCTGCATTCTGCAGTAATAGGACGATGGCCTTATAACCTTTATCCGCCGCCAGTAGTAGGGCGGATTCTCCTCCGAGGGTGGTGGTATCCACCTCCGCGCCCCGTGCCAGCAAGTCCTGCACCAGCGTGAGATTGCCGCCGTCCGCTGCCATCATCAGCGCTGTGATGCCGTTGGCCTCGCGTGCATTGACGTTGGCGCCATGGGCGATGAGCAGTTGTGCGGTCTCGGTGTGGCCATACATGGCTGCCAGGATGAGCGGGGTGTCGTTCTCACCCGAACGCCCGTTGATATCGGCACCGCTGCTGATCAGCATGCCGGCTATCTTGCTGCGTCCGCGCGCCGCGGCGATCATCAGCGGGGTGAAGCCGGCGTGGGTGCGGGCACGCACAGTGGCGCCGTTATCCAGCAGCAGCTGCACCATGGTCTTGCTGTTGGCGCGGATGGCGACCATGAGCGGGCTCATGCCCATCTTGTCGGCGGCATTCACCGACGCACCACGCGCGATGAGGTCGCGTACTACGGCTAAGTCGCGTGCGCTGACCGCGCGGCTCAGGGTGGTGCGTCCATCCGCATCCCGCCGGTCGATCTGCCTCTGGTGCGCCACCGGCACGGCGGCGCCCGTAGGGTCGCCGACCTGGGCAGCGCCGCAGCCAAACAGTACGGGCAGCAAGAGCAGCGGTATGACGGTAAGGACTCGGCGCATGTGGTCACCCAATTCGACGATGGCGGTAAGTAATTCATCGGCCGCGCGGCGGTTTTCTTGAGCCGCCAGCGCCGCCTTTTTCGCGATCCGGCTAGTGTAAGTAAGCTGGTGCAAAAAATGTTCCAGCGGAAAGCGCAAATATCTGCGGGGAAGGGCTGACTGAGGGGGTTGATGGCTATTCCCATGGGAGGATTGTGGTGATCGGTGCAGAAACGGACCCGCGGCCGGGGGTGTCGGCGCAGGGCCCTGTTTCTTGATTCCAGGTGCTTATCGTTATACTCGTGATTTCGTATGATGCTTGACGAGGAGACTGGCGCCGTGGACAGCAAGAATGCCAAAGATATGCTGGAGGCCCTGGCGCGTACCGCCAATGCCCATGACTACGCCGCGCACATGGATTTAATCTCGCCCACGGTGAATGTGTACGGCGTGCCCGGCTTTGAGGTGATCGGTTACGACGATTGGGCGCGGCAGTGCCGGCATGAATTCGATCAGGGCCTGCTGAAGCAAGTGAGCTATGAGGGGCTGCGCGTGGTCAGCATGACGCCCGGCAACGTCCTGTTCAAGACCACCGAGACCGTTGAGGGCACCGACGGCACGGTCAATCGCCACGGTGTGGAGATCCTCATCCGCAAAGAGGCGGACGGCCGCTGGCGGGTGACGCAGGAACGTATCCTGCCGGCGGAGGAAATGGAATTCGATAGTCACAAGACACACTGAGCGTGATCTGCAAGAATATCCGTCCTCCCCATCGTCTGGCTTGGGTCCGACGGAGACTGCGGTAGAACGAGTGAAGCAGGGCCGGTTCCCTTATACGGGAGAAGGGCGCAGCGTAACCCCTATTACTATCGCCCGGGCTCACACCGACCCTGATTCTTGTTCTCAGTCTTCGCCGCCGTACATTAATAATCATAATAACGGAGTAACTCATGACAACCAGCGCGAATATTGCCGTCTTGTTGGTGGCCCTGCTACACGTCTACTTTCTCGTCCTCGAGATGTTTCTATGGGACAAGCCCTTCGGGCTCAGAACCTTTGGTATGACGCCGGAGTTTGCAGCGGCTTCCAAGAAGCTTGCTGCCAACCAGGGCCTGTACAACGGCTTCCTCGCCGCCGGGCTTCTCTGGGGTCTTTGGATGGGCGCTGCCGGATACCCGATAAAAATCTTCTTTCTTGCCGGTATCATCGTCGTGGGTGTGTTCGGCGCATGGACGGTAAATCGAAAAATACTTTGGGTCCAGGCATTTCCGGGAGTGGTGGCGATCGCCTTGGTGCTGTTGTCAATGAATCATTAAATATCCGTAGCCGTGACAGCACATGCCTGTGCTGGATTGCTGGAAGGGCAGCACGGAGGCTATCGGGTGAGGCGTGACCGCCGCCGCAACGCCAGGAGAAACAGGCCGGCGCTGCCCGCGGCCAGCAGATGCTTGAGCGTGTGCCCGCTGAGCCCTCCCAAAAAGTGGAACACCGTCGCATCCTGCAGCTCGGCGCCCTTGGATGCTGCGTAGGCCAGCAACGTGGCCCAGAGATAAGCCTCGCGGGAGAAGCGCGACGCAAACAGCATCAGGATGACCGGGATCAGCAACATCGGCAGAAACTGAACCAAGGCATAGGGTCGCAGGTCACCGCTGCCGCGTGCCTCCGTGATACCCCAATACACAACCGCAGCGATGCCCGCCACCACCAGCGGCCAGAGTAGGCGTCGCCCATAAGAAGCGCCGATACGCTCGCCGATCACCACGGCAAAAAACGCCATCATCGAGATGGCTATGGGCAAGCGGTCCCACACCAAGCGCTCATTCGTCGGGTGCAGATGGTAATAGCCTGAACCACCGGCGATGAGCGCCACACCAAGAAAGAAAATCAGATAACCGCTGCGAAGTTCCGGCAAGCCGCCGGCGAGGCCCCCCGTCATAACCTGCCTGACACCGAGAATGCCGACGGCCAGAAAGGCAAGATTGGAGAGCGTGTCCCAGAAGTGCGCTACGCCCAAGAGCGTGCGTTGATCCGCGAAGTGGTGATACGCCGGATCCTGCGGGATAGGCGGTAGCCACCACGCTATGGCGAATGCCGTAACGCTCAGAGCCAACAGGAGGCCCACTTTTTGTCTTGAGTGCTGTGGCAGGTGCATCGGCATGGATATTTCGCGCGGGTCATGCACAAGCTAGTTGGCGTCGCCGAGTTTCGCCTCCATGGTCGGCTTTTTCAGCCACTTGCCGATATCCTCGGCGATCGCTTCGGCATCGTTGTGCAACATGCCGCAGGTGTGCCTGCCCTTGCGTGTTTGGCGTTTGGCGATGAAGGTGCCGAGCACCTGACCATTGTCGTACAGCGTACCCTGAGTGGTAACTACCTTGGGCCCGCTCCATTTTCCACCGCCCGGGGCCAGCACCTGGGTAATGCGTATATCGAGGGCATGCCCGGGTGTCGCTGCGGAGACCGTCGGTAGCATGATGACTTTGTCATAGGGACCCTTGGCCTCGCTCGCCAGGTACTTGGCCAACTTGCGCTCCAGCTCACACTCGGCCAGCACGGCGTTCGGCACGTTGAGCCCCTCCTGGAGAGGCACGCGGATGGGTATGGTCAGGTTGACCGTGTCGGCCTGGGCGGCCAGTGGGGCGATCAGTGAGGCCAGCAGTACAAACATTGATTTACATCGCATTGCGATCTCCTTGCATAATTGGGCTTGTGCCTTGGGTCTCGATAGCGGACCCGCGTTTGAGTATAGGTGGATGGGGCGGATGGTTAAACCCCGTGCGCAGAGTTTGTTGATCTGTTGTGATGACTGTCGCGGGCCGTAAACTGCTGACGAGGTCGGAGAATAATCCCTGCGCGCATGCCGATGAAGCCGACGCGACGCAGGACGATTAAACTGCCCGGGATATTCCGCCGACAGGCTGCGCCGGTCATTGCTGTCCGACATATATAAACGTTGTGCGCCGATATCAATGGCCGCGCGCTCATTCAGACGGTAACTGCCGCCCAGATAAACCGCCTCACCTTCGATCGCGCTAACCCGCGCACGCAGCGGAACATCGATACTGTTCCAGTCATAGCG
>JANNJF010000060.1:0-1973 GCA_031405715.1 Gammaproteobacteria bacterium
ACTATCGCCGCATCATTATCGGCGTTGTGCTGCTGGCCCTCGCAGGCGCAGCCGCGTGGTGGTATTGGCAGAGCAACCGCGAGGCAGTTCCGGTCTATCGCGAGGTCAGTGCCACGCGCGGCGATATCGAACTCACCATCCTCAGTACCGGTGTGGTGCAGCCGAAGAACCGCCTGGAAATCAAGGCGCCGATTCCCGGGCGCGCCGAACAGGTGTTGGTGGATCAGGGCAACAGGGTGCGCAAGGGCCAGGTGCTGGCATGGATGAGTTCCACGGAGCGCGCGGCCCTCATGGACGCCGCCCGCGCCAAGGGCCCGGAGGAGGTGCGGCGTTGGGAGGAACTCTATCGCCCCGCACCTATCCTGGCGCCCCTGGACGGCACGTTGATTACGCGCAATCTCGAGGCAGGGCAGACCTTCACCAGTGCGGACGCGGTGTTTGTCATGTCGGACTTTCTCGTCGTCAACGCCCAGGTGGACGAAACCGATCTGGCGCAGATCCGTCTGCGCCAACCCGCGAGCCTGGTGCTGGACGCCTATCCCGGGGAATCTTTCAACGGCACGGTGAGCCAGATCGCCTACGACGCCAAGGCGGTGAACAACGTTACCACCTACGACGTGGAGGTCATGCCGGGCAAGACACCGGCCTATATGCGCAGCGGCATGACCGCCAATGTGAGCTTCGTATTGGCCTCCCATCGCAACGTGTTGGTCGTACCGACGGAGGCCGTCAAGGTGCGCGACGGACGTTCCCTGGTGCTGGCGGCCCCGGCGCAGAAAGGCGGCAAACCGCTGGAAAAGGAAATCAAGACCGGTATCAGCGATGGCAAGCACACCGAAGTACTCGAGGGTGTGACAGAAGGTGAGAAGCTGTTAGTAACGCGCCTGCGCACTACCACTAGCACGGGATCCAACCCCTTCTCGCCCTTCAGCAGAAAGCATTAGGCCGGCGGGAGTTTATGATCGAGCTCAAGGATGTCCACAAGACCTATGCCATGGGCGACTCGACCGTCTATGCCTTACGCGGTGTGACACTCAAGATCGCGGCGGGGGAATTCGTCGCCATCACCGGCCCGTCCGGTTCCGGTAAGTCCACTCTCATGCACGTCATCGGCCTGCTCGACACGCCCGAGTCCGGTTCGTATCGGCTCTTTGGCCAAGAGGTCGCCCATCTCAGGGAAGACGACCTGGCGGTGCTGCGGCGCGAGGCCATCGGATTTGTTTTCCAGCAGTTCAATCTGCTGCCGCGTACCGCGGCGGACGAGAACGTGGCCATGCCGCTGATTTATTCCAGCCATGGGCTCGATCTCAAGCGTGCCCACGCGCTACTTTTGCAGGTAGGGCTGCGGGATCGCGCACACCACAAGACCAACGAATTGTCCGGCGGACAGCAGCAACGCGTGGCCATCGCCCGCGCCCTGGTCAACCGGCCACGCATCATTCTCGCCGACGAACCCACGGGCAACCTCGATACCGCCAGCCAGCAGGATATCCTGGCGTTGCTGCACGCGCTGAACCAGCAGGGTATTACCATAATAATGGTCACCCACGAGGAGGATGTGGCGCGGGAGGCGCGCCGGCGCATCCGCATCCGCGATGGCGTGGTTCAGTCCGATGAGCGCTCGCATCCGGAACCCGCGATGACCGTCGTGGGCACTGCCGCAGCGGCAGCGCTGCCGCGACGCTGGTGGTTCAACGAACTCGGTGAACACTTGCGCCAGGGCCTGCGCTCGCTGATGGCGAACAAGGTACGCACCCTGTTGTCGATGCTTGGCATCCTCATCGGCGTAGCGGCAGTGGTTGCCATGATGGCCCTGGGAGCAGGCGCGCAGAAGGCCATCGAGGAGCAACTCGCCTCCCTCGGTTCGAACATGCTGATGTTGCGCCCCGGGGCGGTGAGTGTCGGCGGCGTGGTACAACAGGCGGGGGCGACATCGCGCCTCACCGTGGATGATGCCGTGGCGATCCGCCAGC
>JANNJF010000061.1:0-3330 GCA_031405715.1 Gammaproteobacteria bacterium
CCATCAATGATGACGGCTACCTCAGCACCAAACTGGAGGACCTGCAGCAGTCCCTCAGTGCGGAGCTCGAGACCGATGTCGCCGAAATCGAGGCGGTACTGCACCAAATACAGAATTTCGACCCCATCGGCGTGGGCGCGCGCAACCTCAGTGAGTGCCTGCTGTTGCAGCTGCGCCAGATGGAACCGGACGCCCCACATCTCGAGGCGGCGCGCCAGCTGGCCAAGGCGGAAAACCTGGATCTGCTGGCGGCACGCGACTTCAAGGCGCTGCGCCGCGCCATGAAACTGCCGGCGGAGGAGCTGCAGGAGGTCATCACGATCATCCAGTCACTCAATCCGCGACCCGGCGGAACCATACAGTCCTCTGCCGCCGCCTACATCGTACCGGATATCCTGGTGAAGAAGGTGCGTGGCGTATGGCGCGCCGATCTCACCAGCAACTCCGCGCCGCGCCTGCGGGTCAACAACCAATACGAAAAAATGATCAGCCGCGGCAACGACAGCGCCGACAACAAATACCTGCAGGACCGTCTGCAGGAGGCGCGCTGGTTCATCAAGAGCCTGGCCAGCCGCAACGAGACGCTGCTCAAGGTGGCGCGCGCCATCGTCGACCGGCAGCGCGCCTTCTTCGAACACGGGGCCGAGGCCATGAAACCCCTGGTGCTGCACGACATCGCCGAGATCGTGGAGATGCACGAATCCACCATTTCCCGCGTCACCACCCATAAATACATGCTCACCCCCGGCGGCATCTTCGAATTGAAGTACTTCTTTTCCAGCCACGTGGGCACGGCGGACGGCGGCACCTGTTCGGCCACCGCCATACGCTCCCTCATCAAGAAGCTGGTGGAGGCGGAAAAAGCCACCAAACCCATCAGCGACAGCAAAATTGCCGAAATTCTCGAAGAACAAGGTATACATGTTGCCCGCCGAACTGTGGCAAAATACCGCGAGGCGCTGAATATTCCGCCTTCCAGCCTCAGGAAATCACTGATCTAATTGTAGTTGTACACGACTCTGTGGAGAGCACTATGCAAATCAACGTCACCGGGCAACAAATGGAAGTCACCGAACCGCTGCGCAGCTACGTCGCCGAGAAACTCGGACGCATCCAGAAACACTTCGACCACGCCACCACCACCAACGTCGTGCTGCATTATGAGAAAAAGAAAAACCGTCATGCGGTCGAGGCGACCATACACACCAAGGGTGCCTCGCTGCACGCCGACTCCGAAGACAACGATATGTACGCCGCCATCGACGCCCTGGCCGACAAGCTCGACCGGCAGGTGCTGAAGCACAAGGAAAAAGTCACCGACCACCACCGCAACGGCGGCGCGCTCAAGGATCAGAAAATAGTCTGAGGCTGACGTCCACCCTGTCGCCACCCGCCGCTCCGGCTGGGTGGCTGGCCGGTCGAGCCCGCACGGCCGACCGCGGAATCGACCGGAAGTCCCGCCCCGGTCCCGCACGCACCCATCGTCCGCCATGCCAAGCAGCGGCTAGCGCCTGTCTTTCCCAATTGCAGCGGGGTGCGCCCCCACTGAACCTAAAAATGGCATTTAACCGCAAATATGGCTCTGTAGGTAGGGCACTACACAGCAAATATGGCTCTTAGGTAGGGCACTACACATTCGATGAACGCGGATTAACGCCGATGAAACACATTGTTAATCTACCGAACCTATTTACCCGCTGGGTGACTGGACCAATATTGGCCACGCACTGACCACTCCACGTTCATCTGCGTTCAATCAGCGTGGCGTGCCCGCCCTAAGAGCCATAATCGCGGTTAGCTGCTTTTTCTAGACTAAACGTTTGCCTGGAGCTGAATTGCTGGCAGAATGCTTAGCAGTATTCCGCTTTTAGGTCGATCGCCGAGATACCATGAATAACAATCTGACCGCCCAAGATCTGTTTGCGGCCCAGCATACCCCCCTCAAGCTCAAATGGCTGGCGGGTGAAAACGGCAAGCACCGGTTACTCGAACCGGGCACGGCTAAATTTCCCGGCATGGCGCTGGTCGGCCACCTCAATTTCGTCCACCCCAACCGCGTACAGGTGATGGGCGGCGCGGAGATCGATTACCTCAAAAAACTCGGCAAGGCGGAGCGCAAACAGGCGCTGGTCGAGCTTTTCAGCTGCCCCAAAACCGCCGTGGTGGTGCTGGCGAACATCGGCAAAACACCGCCGGACCTGCGAAACGCCGCCGACACCTTGGGTCTGCCTCTGCTCTCCTCACCCCTGCCCAGCCCCCGGGTCATCGACCGTCTTCAGTCCTACCTGACACGCGCCCTGGCCGCGCAGACCACGTTGCACGGTGTCTATATGGAAGTCATGGGGGTCGGCGTACTCATTACCGGGGAAAGCGGCATGGGTAAAAGCGAACTGGCGCTGGAGCTGCTAAGTCGCAACCATCGACTGATCGCCGACGACGCGGTGGAATTCTCCCGCACCAACCCGGATGTGCTGCTCGGCCGTTCGCCGGAAATCCTATCGGGCCTGCTCGAGGTACGCGGCCTCGGCATCCTCAACGCGCGCGCCATGTTCGGCGATACCGCCATACGCTCAGAGAAGACCCTGCGCCTGATCCTGCGTCTGGAACCGATGAAAAAACATCACATGAGCAAGATCGACCGGTTGCAGGCGGAACAGAAAACCCGCCGCATACTCGATGTCGACATCCCCGAGATAACACTATACGTGGCGCCGGGGCGCAACCTGGCGGTGCTGGTGGAGGCGGCCACGCGCAGCCACATTCTGCGCATGCGTGGTATCAATCCGCTGGAGGAGCTGAGTAAACGCCAGCTGGCCATCATGTCCGGGGGGAAAGAATGAAAGGTGCGCGGCGCGACCGCCAAGGCGGCGGGTTATGCGCCTGATCATCGTCAGCGGCCTGTCGGGCTCGGGCAAGAGCATTGCGCTCCAGGCCCTGGAGGACATGGGCTTTTACTGTATCGACAATCTACCAGCGGCGCTGCTGCCGCCCTTCTCCCAACAACTGGTGCAGACCAACGACAGCAACCTGCAGGATGCCGCCGTCGGTATCGACGCCCGCAACAAGGCATTTCTCGGTGCCCTGCCGGAAAGTCTGCAACAACTCAAAACCCTGGGCCTGCAATATCAGATTATTTTTCTCGAGGCCGAGGAATCGGTGCTGGTGCGACGCTTCAAGGAAACGCGACGCAAGCACCCGATGACCGACAAGCACACGCCGCTACTGGAAGCGGTGCGCCTGGAGAAGACGATGCTCGATCCGCTATCGCGCAATGCCGCGGTGCGCTTCGATACCACCCACACCACGCCGCACGAGCTGCGTCATCTGGTG
>JANNJF010000062.1:0-3087 GCA_031405715.1 Gammaproteobacteria bacterium
TGCGGCCCGTGATACACACAAAGAGATTCGGCAGCCGGACATAGGCATTTCCCGCGGTATCCATAAAGGGAACCTCCAGCACCTTGAGCCGGGCGGCCATGGCCGGCGCGACATAATGGGTGACGATCACCCCCCGCCCGCCAAAACGCGCAATCTGCGCCTGGGCCTGGCCCAGGGTGACGGGAGTCAATGTGCGCTTCACGGCGAGCATCAGGGTCTTGTTCCCCAGTTTAACCACCGCGTCCGCTCCGCCTGCGGGCAGCCGGGTGTTTTCCTTAACCGCCGTCACCGCGAGCCCAGTGGCCTCTTTAAAAGCCGCCACCGCCGCCCCGGCCATCCGCCTGTTTTCCGCCCCCGGGGCATCCACCCGTCCACGCGCAGCCATCTCATCACCCGCCGTCTGTTCACTATTTCATAGTGTACACAATTTGTGAACATAGACAAACTATGAACAGATAACGGCAACGGACCAGCAGTAATGATTCCACGATTTCCGGAAGATTGACCCCAATCACACCCGCGGTCTACCGCAAACTCGCGGCAACTCCTCCATTTGGAGTGCGGCGGCTTGCCGCCGCTCTGTAAAAGCATCGACACCCTCGCCCGTAATGAACCCCACCACCCCTACTTCCCCTTTAAACCATTCTCATCCACCAGTTTCACAACAAAACACCCGCCCAATGGGCGTGGCCGGGCGCAGGGAGGCGTGGGGTTGGATGGTGATGAGTTGGCCAGGGTGGCGGGTGAGGATGAGCATTAACAACTTTTTTTCTTACGCCAGGTATTCCTGCAGACGCACCACTGCATACTGGTAATCGATAGCGCCCATGGGAATGCGGTTTAGCCGGTGATGGAGATGCACTAGGTCCACGTCTGCCAGACCACCGCAAAATTCCACTTCAGCCTCAATATTCATCCGTAGATCGTTCATCGAACCCAACACGCTGCGATTGCTGGTGCGAGTGCAGCGGACCAAGCGGAGCGCCTCCAGCAGAGTCTCGATCTGCGTTGGCGGGAATTCGTCCCACACCAACGCCTTAAATAGACGCTGGCCAAACACTTCATCCAGCCGCTCGAACTCTGGTTTCTTCATGCCCGGTATGAATACTGAATACAAACTAGCATCATGGGTGAACAACACACACTGATGTCGCTCAATACGCAGCAAATTGGCATGCCAGCGCTCCCCGGAGATTGCCATGTCCATAAAGCGATCCGGGACTTTCGCCAGAAGTTTTTGCGTGCACTGGATTAACGTTGGCATGGCTTTGTTTTTACGCCTTGCGACGGTTCAGTGGGACCCATCCTTTTTTCTGTGTGCAAGGCATATCGGCTCCTTTGGGTTAGCATGATATGCCTTGCACACAGAAAAAAGGATGGGTCCAAACAACAACTGGAGTGCGGGAGCTCGCTCCTGCTTTACAAAGCCACAACAAACCCCACGTCCGCACCCACCCCGATCCGGTCGTGCGTGCAGCGCGCGAAGCGGTAGTATATTCCTGATTATTTAAACAACCGCAAATAGGCATCAAACACATACATCTTGCCCCGCCTGCCACCGGTAATTTCTTTCAATATGCCGAACTGTTCCAAATCGGCAATCAGCTTGTACGCAGATGCCGGTGATATTTCCGCCACCTCGCCGACCTTGGCGGCATCGATCATCGGGTGTTGATACAGGTAATTGATAACCTTCTGTGCATTCGCGGTTCTGCTGCCCAGCGTCTTTATCTGGCTATCCACCTGCTTTTGCAACTTGAGAATACCGTCGAACGTGGCAATACTGTTTCTCGCCGTTTCGATAACACCCACCAGAAAAAACTTGAACCATTGCAGCAAGTCATTTTTCTCCCGCACCCTCATCAGGTTGTCGTAATAATGCGTGCGGTTGCGCTCGAAAAAATCGGACAGGTACAACACCGGTTGCTTCAATATTCCCTTGCTCACCAGATACAAGGTGATCAGCAAACGCCCCACGCGGCCATTGCCATCGAGGAAGGGGTGGATGGTTTCAAACTGGTAATGCACCAAGGCAATTTTCAGCAACTCGGGAAAATACTGAGCATCGTTATGCACGAACTGCTCAAGATCGCCGAGCAACTCATCGATGGACGTATGCACCGGCGGCACGAACACCGCATCGTTGAGCGTTGCCCCGCCTATCCAATTCTGGCTGCGGCGGAACCGGCCCGGCTGCTTGTGTTTGCCGCGAACACCCTGCATCAGGGTCTTGTGTGTCATCCGCATCAGCCGCACCGAAAAGGGCAGCGTGCGCAACTTCGCAATCGCCTCATTCATCGCCGCTACATAGTTTTGCACCTCTTCCCAGTCATCCCTTTTATCCAGCGCGACATCTTCCCTCTCCAGCAGCGCCTCCTCCATATTTGTCTGCGTGCCCTCGATCTTGCTGGATTGCGTAGACTCCTTCAGTACATGCATACGGATAAACAAATCGATGTTGGGGATGTAGTCCGAAACCATATCCAGCCTGCCCAGCTCCCGATCTGCCTGCCCCAGAAGCTGGATCAGCTCCATGTTGTCCAGCACCCACGCACGGTTGATGGGATTCGGCTGAAAGCTTTTGTAGTGACCTTGCTGTACCTTATGGCCAGCCTGAAATTTTTTCATCGCGGTGCCTTTTCTCCGAATCTAAAACAACCCCACCTGTTATTTTAGATTATACGAAAAAACTAAAATAGAGCAAGCGGCTAATTCAGGTCACAGCATTACCGCTTCTCACCACCCCCCCGCTGCCACCTACGCGTTACGCGATGCCCTGGCGGAGTCCCGAGGTGTCATCCCGCATCGGAGCTAAACCTGAAAAACACGAGTTTGTGTCCAAGGTTTTGCGAAAACCCACCAAATAGGGAACATTACCGCCCTTGAGATTCCCCCGCGTCGTCACATATATTTTGCAGCGGCGGGTAAGTCCTATTATGTGCCCAAGACGTTCCCTTCCATCGGTGGGCTAGAGCCTCGGGATCATCGTTGAAGGTGTAGCCTTGTACCAGATGCTCGCGCAGCACGCGGGTAGCCCACTGGCGGAACTGCACCCCGCGCTTGGACCTCACCCGGTAGCCGACCGAG
>JANNJF010000063.1:0-2379 GCA_031405715.1 Gammaproteobacteria bacterium
CTGGTCTTCCAGGACGAGGTCCCCGACCTGGGCGCGATCGCCCTCACCGGCATCGAGCCGAGCACCAGCTTCGGCGCGATGCAGGTTGGGTTCGAAGCCCGGGTAAAAAACCGGCTCGACCAGGTCGGTTGCATCGGCGACATGCTGTTCATGCTGCAAAAAGAGGTGGTCGACCGCATGAGCGCTACCCCCGGCGGGCGCGACTATGGCAGGCTGTCGGTGATGTTGCAGGTGCGCTGCCGGGTGGAAAGCCTGTTCGATGTGCCGCCGGGGGCGTTCACGCCACCACCCAAAGTCGACTCCGCGCTGGTTCGACTGACACCCCATGCACAACCGCCGGTAGCGCTGCGCGATCCGCTGCGCTTTGCCGCGGTGGTCAAGGCCGCCTTCGCCCAACGGCGCAAGGTCTTGCGCAATACGCTGAAGGGCATGGTCTCAGCGGACAGCATGCAGGAGTTGGGGATCGATCCGGGGCGGCGGGCGGAGACTTTGAGTCTGGCGGAGTTTGCTGCCTTGGCCAACGCGCACTTGCCCGTCTAACACAACGTCATTTAGAGTGCGGGGGCTTGCGGCCGCTGTTACACAGCGGGGGCAAGCCCCCGTACTCCACACCCGCGAACCGAACCGTCAAACGCCGGTCTTTTCTTCCATCGTCGCCATGGTGTTCGCTATCCACGTCTCCGCCAGTTGCCGGATTTCCTCCGCTGTCTTGCCGTGACTGTCGATCACCGGGCCGATGACGATGCGTATCGTGCCCGGATGCTTGATGAAACCCCGGCGCGGCCAATAACTACCGGCATTGTGCGCCACCGGCACCACCGGGTAACCGGTGCTGGCTGCGAGGACCGCGCCACCGATGCCATGGCGCTTGGTCTGACCGACGGGCATGCGCGTACCCTCGGGAAACACCACCACCCAGCGCCCCGATTCCAACCGGTCGCGACCCTGATCGATGATCTGATCGATGGCCTTGCGCCCGGCACTGCGATCGATGGCGATGGGTTGTGTCATGGCCAGGCCCCAACCGAAAAACGGCAGCCACAGCAGTTCGCGCTTGAGCACCCACACCTGGGGCGGAAAGATCTGCTGGAACGCCAGCGTCTCCCAGGACGACTGGTGCTTGGAAAGAATGATGGCGGGCTCACGCGGCAAGTGCTCGGCCCCCTCGACCCGGTAGTCGAGACCACACAGCACCTTGAGCAACCAGATATGAAAGCGCGCCCACTGACTGATGAAGCGATAGCGCTTTAATGGCGCAAACGGAAACGTGAGCACCGCCAGTGGGGCGTACAGCGTGACCGTGGAGAACATGACAAAATTGAACAGCAGCGAACGTAGTGTCTGCATATCAGGGGCTGGGCATCTGACCGGTTAATAAGGCATCGGCAAAGGCCGCGAGGTCATCGAAGATCGGCACACCTGCGGGAATCGCGGGATCGTTGTCGGTTACTTCGCCGCCGCTGCGCAACAGCACCGGTCGTGTCGCCGCGGCCTGTGCCGCCTTGACGTGATCCAGGGTACCACCGACCGCATACACCCCGGACAGATTCACCTTCAGCCGTTCCGCGATCTCCTCGAACAGGCCCGGCGACGGCATGCGGCAACGGCATTTATCCTCCGGCGCATGGGGGCAAATGAAGATCGCCTCGATCTCGCCGCCCTTCTGGCGGACGGCGTCCAGCATCTTCATGTGGATGCGATTCAGCACCTCCATCTTGAGTTCCCCGGAGGCGACCGCCGGTTGATTGGTGACCACCACGACACGGTAACCGTCACGCAGCAGACGTGAGATCGCTTCCTTGGCGCCCGGCAGCGGCGCCCAGTCCGCGACCTTGAGGATGGGCATAGCGGCACTGTTGATAACACCGTCACGTCTGAGGACGACCAGTTTCACGCGCTCTCCCGTATCGTCCGGTAAGTGGCAACCATCTTAATATTCTCCGTAGGGTGAGGCGGAGTTTTCACGAACACGATAACGTGCAGTGCCCTGCCTAAGAGCCATTATAACGTGTGTTCGTGCCGCCGAACGGGTGCAACTGGTTTTGTTGCACCCCGGGCTGGAAGCATTGCCCACCAGCGGAAGCCGATCGACGCCGCGGGTGGTGGGCTGCGAAACAATTGCCGGTGCCAGTGCGGTGGTTAATCACGGAATTCAGACACGCGGATGCGCCCGTTGATCATGCGGCTCTGACGCGCCTCGAGCTTCTGCATCTTGTCCCAGAACGTCTGATTCAAATCAAACTCGGCGCTGATGGCGGTGCCGAGGATGAGGATGAAAAGATCCGCCACTTCCTCCGCCAGCGCCTCCTTGGGCTTGCCCTTGGTGACACACGCGGAAATCTCTCCCAGCTCTTCCGCCATGAGCGCCACGCGGTAGGC
>JANNJF010000064.1:0-3883 GCA_031405715.1 Gammaproteobacteria bacterium
GGCCGGAGGACCACCGTCTCGATCTCGGGATGGCGCCACCTCGACCACGCGCAGATGCCGAGCATTGCCCTGCTCCTGCAGAGAGTCGGCATTCACCACCTGCAGGAACACGGCGCGCGCGCCCAGCAGCAGAAACACGCCCAACATCATGCCCAGCACCAGTTTGTGGCGCACGGCACGATGGGTCGGTCTGACCGCGTGGTTCATCGGGTCCCCTTGGTTTTGGTAAACGGCGATACACCTGCGGCGACACTCACCCGGCCCTGGCCGTCGGCATACACCACCACAACCTGTTGCGACTGCGGTATGGACATCGCGAGACGCTCGCGCGCCAGTCCTTCGACCCGCCGATGTTCGGACCAGGCGCCCTCTTCCAGCAGCAACTGACCGGTCTCGGTATTGAGCGCATCACGCTGGCTCTGCGCGCCTTGCAGTTCGACAAAGGCCAAGCGGTTGCGATGGCGTAACTCGATCACCAGCATGGAGCTGGCCACAATGGCGACGATAAGCAATAGCAGCGACCTAGGCATGCAGCACCTCCGCCACACGCATCACGGCACTGCGTGCGCGCGGATTGTGTGCCAGTTCCTCCGGCGAGGCGCGCAGCGCCTTGCCCACGAGTTTCATGCGCGGTTGCAGCTCGGCGTGCCGGATCGGCAGGTCCGGCGGGTAGACATCACCTTTCGCCTGGTCGCGCATGAACTGTTTGACGAGCCGGTCCTCGAGGGAATGAAAACTGATCACCACCAGGCGGCCGCCGGGGGCGAGTATGCGCAGGGTCTGCGGCAACACTGCTTGGATCTCCTCCAGTTCGCGGTTGATGTAGATGCGTAAGGCCTGAAACGTGCGCGTCGCGCGATGTTGGCCGGGTTCACGCGTCGGCACGGCCTGGGACACGATATCCGCCAGTCGTTGTGTGGTGAGTATCGGCGCCCGGACACGTTCCATGCAGATGACACGCGCGACGCGCTTGGCAAAACGCTCTTCGCCATATTCCTTCACCACGCGGGCGATGTCTTTTTCCTCGGCGTGTGCCAGCCACTCGGCCACCGACTCGCCGGAATCCGGGTCCATGCGCATGTCCAACGGGCCATCCAGACGGAAACTGAATCCGCGCTGCGCATCGTCGAGTTGCGGCGAAGACACGCCGAGATCGAGCAGGATGCCGGCCACCTTCCCGCTTAAGCCACGATCGTCTATGGTTTGTGCCAGCATCGAAAACGGGCCTCGCACTATGGTGAACCGCGCATCATCGGCAAACTTTTTCCTCGCCACCTCCACGGCCTGCGGGTCCCTGTCCATCGCCAGCAGGCGGCCATCCGCCCCCAGGCGCTGCAGTATCGCGGCAGCATGGCCACCGCGTCCGAAGGTGGCATCCACATAAATTCCTTCTGGCCGCAGGTTAAGGGCACTCAACACCTCGTCCCGCAGTACCGGCCGGTGCTCGAACTCCTCCACCCCCGGCCTACAGCGACAACGAGCCGAGTTCCGGCGGCAGCTCGCTGCCGTCGTCGACCGCGCCCAGCCATTCGGTTCGCCGGGTGTTCCAGGTCGTCTCGTCCCAGATTTCAAACTTGTTGCCCTGTCCGATCATCACCACGCCCTTGTCCAGTCCGGCAAATTCGCGCAACGGGGGTGGTACTAAGATGCGGCCATTGCCATCCAGTTCGCATTCGGTGGCGTGGCCGATGAGCAGGCGCTGCAGGCGCCGCGCCTGCGGATTGAAACTCGGCAGCTTGACCAGCTTGCGTTCGATCTCTTCCCAATTGGGCAGGGGGTACAACAACAGGCAATGGTCGCGGTCCACGGTCACCACCATCTGGCCATTGCAATGCTGGGCCAAGGTCTCGCGATAGCGCGTGGGTATCGCCATGCGACCTTTGCTGTCCAGATTCAGGGTGTTGACGCCACGAAACATTTTTCCCCTCTTTTCTCCGCCGAAAACCACAATTTCCCACAATTCCCCACTTAGTCAGACTATAGAGAGAGTGGCCAACCGGTGTCAAGCAAAAAACGCGGGTGAGTGGAAATTTCTCCTTTGAAAGACAGGGAGTTAGGCGAGTCAATGGATCGACAGGCGGCAAAATAGCGGGATGGGCGGAAAAACCACGGGAACGGGGTAAAAAAAGAGGCGAAAATCGAGGGAAAATGCGTTTCTAAAACATCATATTAGCGTATTAACTTAAAGTAAAAAAGAAAGGAGTCGGCCGATAAGCCGGGTTCTGTCGTGGACAGTCATTCATCTGGGACGCCCGTCACCGTGCGCCTCAAGCGACCTACCCGGGAACCGTGTGGGCCACACGTAAACGTTCCCCTATTTGGTCTTGCTCCAGGTGGGGTTTTCCCTGCCACGCCTGTTGCCAGACGCGCGGTGCGCTCTTACCGCACCATTTCACCCTTACCGGCACCCGACTTACATCGGGTACGTAGGCGGTGTATTTTCTGTGGCACTTTCCATAGACTCGCGCCTCCCAGGTGTTACCTGGCACCCTGCCCTATGGAGCCCGGACTTTCCTCCATGCCCGAAGGCACAGCGACTGTCTAGCCGACTCCCGCACTTATTATACCGGCGTCCATCGCTGTCGCGGCGCGTTTGAGAAAATATAAAGTAAGCACCTGCTTCGGGCCTGCACCGCCTGGGGTGGACGAGCGCAGGCTCACGCTTTGGACCCGGGTGTGGTTTCACGCATCAGTTCCAGGGCGCGCTCATACAGCTGATTCTTTTTTTGTCCGGTGATCTGGGCGGCCAGGCTGGCGGCTTGGCGCACCGGCAGTTCTGCCAGCAGCAGGCGCAATACCCGTTCCGCCTCGACGTCCCTTGCCTGTTCTTCCAGCGGGGCACCGGCCAGCAGCACCACCATCTCGCCGCGTTGCTGATCCGGATCCGCTTGTACCCAGATGTTCAAGTCTGCCAAGGATGCGGCCCGAATGGTCTCAAATTGTTTGGTCAACTCCCGCGCCACCACCGCCGGGCGTTCCGGGCCGAAAACCGCGGCCATATCCGCGAGGCTCTCCACAATGCGATGGCTGGATTCATAGAAGATCAGGGTGCGTGTCTCCGGTCGCAGACCCTCGAAGTAGCTGACACGGGCGGCATGTTTCACCGGCGGAAAACCTTCGAAGATAAAACGATCCGTGGGCAGACCCGAGGCCGAGAGTGCCACGATGGCGGCGCACGCCCCGGGCACCGGCACGACCGTAATACCCGCCCCCTGGGCCGCCCGCACCAGATTGAAACCCGGATCGCTCACCAGGGGCGTACCGGCGTCACTGATCAGCGCCAACGACCGTCCGTCGCATAAATCCTGGATCAAGGTGGCGGCCTTGGCGCGCTCATTGTGCTCATGCAAGGCCGTCATGCGCGTGGTGATGGCGAAGTGCTGCAGCAGGCGCCCGCTGTGACGCGTGTCCTCGGCGGCGATCAGGTCGACCTCGCCGAGGATGCGCACTGCCCGGGGCGAGAGGTCCTCCAGGTTGCCGATGGGTGTGGCCACCACATAAAGTATCCCCAACTTGTTTGACACACACACCTCCACTTTACGATACTGTCGGCCCAGTCTATACGACCTACGGTACGCGGATGCGTTCGTTCACCCGGGTGCGGTCGTCGCGCCGTGGACTGCGATCGAAAGCGATAAAGACCTCCTCTACGAAATTAGGAATTAGGAATTGGGAATTTGAAATTCGTTGGCACGAATTCCTAATCCTGAACCCCTAATTTTGACTTGCCCGTCCCTGACCCCTGGCCGCCGCTTCCGCGAGTGCGGCGGCTACGAAGGCCTCCGTGGTGCTCGCGCCCTGGTCGCCGCCAGTCCGCGTACGCACCGATATCGTGCCCTCCGCCACTTCCCGGTCCCCGACCACCAGCATGTAGGGGACTTTC
>JANNJF010000065.1:0-8159 GCA_031405715.1 Gammaproteobacteria bacterium
TGCCGCTCAGGTTATAGGCGGTATAGCGGTAGCCGGCCTTAGGTGTAACAAAGGCGTAAGCATTGCGCAGTGGCAGGCTGACGGATGGGTTGATGTCCAGGCGTTGGCCGGTGACACCGGCGTTGCGATCGAAATTGACCCACTCGCTGTTCAATGCATAGCGCAAACGATTCGCTCCGGTGGGCACGTCCGCCGCGAGGGTGAGTTGTGGCAGTATCGAATAGGGCCGGTCGAGGACGTCAATGTCTTTGTCCACCGTCTGGTAACTTAAGGTGTGCGCCGCGAAGTGCCAGATGTTGTCGTTGTAGGCAAGTAGTCCGGTGCGTGGAAGATGGGTGGCACTGGTGGCGGCGACGCTGTCGCCGAGATCCACCAAATAGTCTTTGTCCGAGACCCACTGCATATTGATGCCGCCGCCCCAGTGATCGGAGAAGGTCTGGCCGTGAGCATATTTTGCCGCGGCGCGGTAGGTGTCGGTGATTGTGTCACTCGGCAGGTATTCCAGATCGATATTGCCGCCATAACGCTTGCCCAAGTAGCGGAATTCATTCTGCAGTTGCAGGCCCCGCCGGCTCATGTAGCGCGGCGTCAGGGTGTCGTCGTAATTCGGCGCGAGGTTGATGTAATATGGCACAGCCAGGAAGTATCCGCGTTTGTCGGAATGGCCGAAATTCGGCACCAGCACGCCGGTTTTGCGCTCATCGCCCAGGGGGAAACTGAAATAGGGTGAATAGAAGATCGGCACATGCATGAATCTGACGCTGACGTTTCTCGCTGTGCCAACCTGATTTTCCCGGTCCAGCTTCAGACGTTTGCCGCGCAAGACCCAGTCGTCCTGCCCCGGTGGACAGGTGGTGTAATGCATATTGTCCATGACCAGGACAGATCCCTGGTTGAAGCTGATGCGTTCCGCGTCGCCGCGTCCGGCACCCTCGGCCAGGGCGAACAGCGACCGCCCGGTATACCCGCTCTCGCTGTCGACTAGATAGTACAGTTGCGGGGCATAGAGGGTGTCGCCTGCCTCGTTGGCCACGCTGATATTGCCGGCGCCATCGATGCGGTTATCTTTTTGGTTGTAGGTGATCTCGTCGGCGAAGATGCTGATCGTGCCCCGGCGCAGCTCCACGTTGCCGGAGAACACGCTGAGCCCCTTGATGGCGGATTTCACCCGGTCCGCGCTGACGTGTATCAGCTGGTCATCGTCGGGGAAGAGAGAGGCCGGTTTGAGTTTTTGCAGCGTCGAGTGCAGCTTCTTCCCAGGCAGGATCTGGGGGCAGGCACCGGCCGTTTCTTCTGCGTACGCCAACCCAGGGGTCGCCAGGACCACGAAGCACAGGCAAGCCAGGCGCTGCAGCATAGGGATAGGAGGGCTGGGCATGGGGTTAGTTTTTGTCTGGGACATAAAATCGCATAGAATCATTGGCCCATCAAGCAAGATTGACGTCGGAGCGCCAGGTTGGCGGCCGATGTGATCACTGAAAGGTAAGTCGAAGTGGACAACAGACTCGAAGCGCTCAAAGACTGGGTCGGTACCGTTCTGGCTACCGCCGAGTACGAAATCAGGCCGGCCTCGGCAGACGCCAGTTTCCGGCGTTACTTTCGCGTGTTTGTCGGTGGTGGCACGCATATTGTCATGGATGCGCCGCCCGACAAAGAGGATATGCGACCGTTTATCCACATCGCCGAGCGCCTGTATGCGCTGGGTTTGAACGTGCCGCAGGTGCTGCAACAGGACCTTACGCGTGGTTTCCTGCTGCTGAGCGATCTCGGACAACGACTTTACCTGTCGCAACTGACCGATGCGACAGTCGAGCGCCTATACGGCGATGCCCTCGGCGCATTGGTGGTGTTACAGGCGGGTATCTTTACCGATGCAACGACGCTGCCTGAATACGATAATGCCATGCTGCTACGGGAAATGACGCTGTTCAGCGAGTGGTACCTCGGCCGGCACCTGGGGCTGGAGCTCTCGTCTGCGCAACAGGCCGCCTTAGATCAATCCTTTGCCACGCTCTGCCGGTCGGCACTGGAGCAACCGCAGGTGTGGGTCCACCGCGACTATCATTCGCGCAATCTCATGCTGACGGAGGTGAATAATCCGGGGATATTGGATTTCCAGGATGCGGTGCGTGGGCCGGTGACCTACGATCTGGTCTCGCTGCTGCGCGATTGCTACATCGCCTGGCCGCGCGCGCGGGTGGAGGACTGGGCCCTGGGTTATCAGACCCTGGCCCTGCAATCGGGCCTCCCGGTTTGCGCGGATGAGGCGCTGTTCCTGCGCTGGTTCGATCTCATGGGTGTCCAGCGGCATCTTAAGGCCACGGGAATCTTCGCCCGCCTCAATCATCGCGATGGCAAGCCCGGTTATCTCGGTGATATCCCGCGCACCTTGGGCTATGTGCTCGACGTCGCCGGGCGTTATGCGGATCTTCAGCCCCTCGCTGGATTGCTGCACGATCTGCGCGTGCCGGGGACGGACGCGTGAAGGCCATGATACTCGCCGCGGGTCGCGGCGATCGCATGCGTCCGCTGACGGATAAACAACCCAAGCCGTTGCTGAAGGTGGGCGATAAGAGTTTGATCGAACGCCTGATCGAGGCGTTGGTCCATGCCGATGTGCGGGATATCGTCATTAACCACGCCCATCTTGGACAGCAGATCGTCGAGGCATTGGGTGACGGCCGGCGTTATGGCGCGCGTATCGTCTATTCCCATGAAAGCCAGGGCGGATTGGAGACCGGTGGCGGTATTTTGCACGCCATGCACCTCTTGGACGATCCCTTCCTGGTGGTGAACGGCGATATTCTGACGGATTTTCCCTTTGCACGCCTGCCGTCCACCCTCTCGGGGTTGGCGCATCTGGTGCTGGTGGACAATCCGCCGCACCATCCACAAGGGGATTTTGCTCTGGTTGGTCAGCATCTGCAGGCAGAGGGCCCTCTGCGACTGACCTTTAGTGGTGTGGGTGTCTATTCCAAGGCATTGTTCAAGGGTTGTGTTCCGGGCAAATTTCCCCTGGCTCCCTTGTTGCGTGCCGCCATGTCCCGGGGCGAGGTGAGCGGTGAGTATTATGCGGGGGACTGGTGGGACATCGGCACACCGGAGCGTCTCGCGCAGCTCGATCGGTATTATCGGGATGCGGCCAAGTGAACGGATAACATTGATCCTAAAAAAGCAGTCTCACCGCCAAGACGCCAAGTGTCTGTCGGTGAAAGAGGCCAAGCCGTGTCTCGCCCATGGGGTGAGGGGTATTTCACTCATAGCGTTTTGGTTTTCTTGGCATCCCTGGCGGTTCAAAAGCATTAAACGGGTGTTTGCCTGTTTCCGCCTCTCGGCGTAGCTGTGTGTCGTCGTGTAGGGTGGCGATGATACTAAGATGCAGCGGAGGAAAGCGGGGAAACGACGACATACGATCGTCCCGGGTAGGGACAATCGTATGTGTCGAAAGGAGAAGCGGTACTTACTTCTTCTTCTTGGCGGTCTTTTTCTTCGCAGCCTTCTTTACAGCCTTCTTGGCGGTCTTTTTGACAGCCTTCTTTACAGCCTTCTTCGCTCTTTTCTTTGCAGCCATGATGTGCTCCTTTATTTAGAAAAACGTTATTTACCAGAGAGTTACAACTTACAAAAAACCGGTAGTCCGCGCGTAGTGAGATCTGACGCGGGCTGCCGACTCGTCATTGACGACCCGACGATGTAATCCGTCACTGCCTTCTTTCTTTCCTTTATTGTCACTGTAGGTGACAGTGTTGGCCGCCAATGCAGACAGGCGATCACTCGGATCGACCTGTCATGCAGACTTACTTCTTCTTCTTGGCGGTCTTCTTCTTTACAGCCTTCTTGGCGGTCTTTTTGACAGCCTTCTTTACAGCCTTCTTCGCTCTTTTCTTTGCAGCCATGATGTACTCCTTCATTATGTGGTTAGGGAACTACCACGTTAGCGGGACAAAACGTCCCATTTGGCACTACTCACAAAAAGAAAAGACAGCCAAAGGCTGTCTTTTATTACTTCTGGCGTGGAAACGGCAATAAAACTGCGCTTCTGATGGCCGGCGACAGTAGTGGGGATAGGCGACATATAGAGGGGGAAATTGGGCTGCGACGGTAACCGATGGTTGCCGTTTTTAGTTATCTTCGTCGTACTTCGCAATCGATCCAATGTACCTTTAGACCTCGTTAGTCTTGTGTCGCTGTCCTAAACTGAGCGGTTCGATCGACGATCATGCATGCTGCTCTCATGTCGTTGATGCTGTAACAACCGCGCTTAACTTCATGTCTAGCACAATTCCACAACTCGTCAAGGCGTACTTTAATTATCGTTTCATGAAAATGCAAACAATTTCTTCACATCACATCATGTCGACGTGATGTGAATGACGTTGGATGATCAAATCGTACACGTTGAGATGATGCTCAACCGCACTTTGAGTCGCCGCAATTCAAACAAGTCATGCACCCATCCATCTTGATGACCGCTTTGGTCGAACACTTGGCGCAGAGTTGCGCCTCCGATGGGAATCCACCGTTATCATCCGTGGTGGTGGTCGCGGTTTTCCTGGATTGGTGGGCGGCGAGCTTGTCCGCGATGAACTTTTGCTGCGCTTCGTCCGGTTCTTCGGTGCGGATCATGCCGATCATCTTCATGTGGCACTCGATGGCATCACCGATTTCCGCTACCAACGACGGCGTATACTTACCTTTCTTGAAATACCCTCCGCGCGGGTCGAATACGCTGCGTAACTCCTCCACCAGGAAGGTCGCGTCCCCCCCTTTGCGGAAGACCGCCGAGATAATGCGCGTCAGCGCCACGATCCACTGGAAGTGATCCATGCTCTTGGAATTGATGAAAATCTCGAAGGGCCGGCGTTTTTCGTGTTCCGTGCCCAGGTTCAGCACGATGTCATTGATGGTGACGTACAGTGCGTGCTCGGTCAGGGGTGTTTTGATCTTGTAGGTGCTACCGATGAGGGTTTCCGGGCGTTCCAGTTTCTCGTGCATGTGCACGACATTGGATTCCGCCGGCAGGACCTCGTCTTTTTTGACTTCGTAAGCGGTGATTTTCTTGTCGATCTTGATAGCCATGGTGTACCTCCGTAGTGAGCGGCTGGAAGGGGGGGTTTAGTCTTCCGTGTCGGGCCGCTCAGGCGTATTGGGTTAAAACTTGCCGTAGTAGCCTTCTTTCAGGGCGTCGTACAGATTGGCGGCGGTGTGCAGCTCGCCGTCGTATTCGATCTCTTCGTTGCCCTTTACCTCGATCATCTCGCCGTCCTCCAGCTGAAAGCGGTAAATGGTGTTTTCCAGGTCCTTTTCCTTCACCAGCACCCCCTGAAACGCCGCCGGATTGAAGCGGAAGGTGGTGCAACCCTTGAGCCCCTGATCGTAGGCGTACATGTAGATCTCCTTGAAGTCCTCGTAGGGGAAGTCGGACGGCACGTTGGCGGTCTTGGAGATGGATGAATCCACCCATTTCTGCACGGCGGCCTGCACGTCCACGTGTTGTTTCGGACCGACGGCATCGGCGGAGATGAAATAATCCGGTAGCGCCGCCTCCGGTGCATCCGAATCCGGATTCGCTTGAGGGTTGATCAGGGTGCGGTAGGCCAGCAGCTCATAGGAAAAGACATCGACCTTTTCCTTGGTTTTGCGCCCTTCACGGATGATGTTGCGGCTGTATTGATGGGCAAACGACGGCTCGATGCCGTTGCTCGCGTTGTTGGCCAGGGACAGCGAGATGGTGCCGGTGGGGGCGATGGAGGTGTGATGGGTGAAACGCACACCGACATCCGCCATGCGGTCGGTCAGATCCTTGCTGAACTTCTGCATGTAACGGCTGTACTTGGCGAGCAGTACCTTGCCCGGGACCAGATCACCCACCTTGTAGCCGTCACGCTTCATCTCCGGACGCTTGGCCAGCATCTCGGCTGTGACGCTAAAGTTTTCCACCAGGATGGGCGCGGGACCCTTTTCTTCCGCCAGATCCACACCGGTCTCCCAGCCCACCACGGCCATTTCCTGGGTCACACGCTCGGCGAAGGCCAGGGAGTCGGGTTCGCCATACTTCATGCGCAGCATGGTCATGCTGGAGCCGAGGCCGAGGAAACCCAAGCCGTGGCGGCGCTTGCGGGTGATTTCGTCACGCTGTTGCGACAGCGGCAGCCCATTGATCTCCACCACGTTGTCCAGCATGCGGGTGAAGATGGCGACCACGGCACGATAGCGCTCCCAATCGAAACGTGCCTTGTCGGTGAAGGGGTTTTCCACGAACTTGGTCAGGTTGACGGAGCCCAGCAGGCACGAGCCGTAGGGCGGCAGGGGCTGCTCGCCGCAGGGGTTGGTGGCGCGGATGTTCTCGCAAAACCAGTTGTTGTTCATCTCGTTGATTTTGTCGATGAGGATGAATCCGGGCTCGGCGTAATCGTACGTCGAGGTCATGATCATGTCCCACACCCGGCGCGCCGGCAGGGTTTTGTAAATCTTGCACGCCACCTGGCCGATGTCGTTGGTGATATAGCCCTGGGTGGTGGGCCAGGGGCGCCAGACGATGCGGTTGGTCGGTTCGTCGTGTTCCGATTGATTGGCCGGGAACGCCAGTTCCCATTGGGCGTCGTTCTTCACTGCCTGCATGAACTCGTCGGTAATCAGGCACGACAGGTTGAACTGCCGCAGGCGGCCGTCCTCGCGCTTGGCGCGGATGAAATCAATGACATCCGGATGCGAGATGTCGAAGGTCGCCATCTGCGCGCCACGCCGGCCGCCGGCGGAGGACACGGTGAAGCACATGGCATTGAAGATATCCATGAAGGACAACGGGCCGGAGGTATACGAACCGGCACCGCTGACAAAGGCGCCGCGCGGGCGCAGGGTGGAGAATTCATAACCGATACCGCAGCCGGCCTTAAGGGTCAGTCCGGCTTCGTGCACCGAACTCAGGATGCCATCCATGGAGTCGCGCACGGTACCGGAGACAGTGCAGTTGATGGTGCTGGTGGCGGGCTTGTGCTGCAAGGCACCGGCATTGGACGTGATGCGCCCCGCGGGAATCGCGCCGTTCTTCAGCACCCAGGCAAACTTTTCAAACCATTCCGCGCGTTTTTCCTCCGTGGTTTCCACCGCCGCCAAGGCCTCGGCGATACGGGCATAAGTACCGTCTATGTCCTTGTCCAGGATCTCGCCGGTCTTGGATTTGAGGCGGTATTTTTTATCCCAGATATCCAGGGAAGCGGGTTGCAGGGGTATTTCAACTTGGGCGGCGGGGAGTGCGGATAGTTTAACGGCCTTCATGTCGATAACGACCTCCGGTATGGTATGGCGGCACCGTGCGGTACCGGCTTATTTTAATTAACTTTCCGCCACTGGGGAGGGAAAGCCCAACATATTGTGGTTGGCAGGCAGATTAGACCCATTCACTAGGGGCGTCAAGAATCTTGATGGGACGCCGCGGGCGCTCAGGGGGAAGCTGTCTTCATACCTATATATAGGTCGACACTGAGGGGGTGGGTTGTAGGTATATTATAAGGAATAAGGAGGCGTGGCTCGGGGGTAGCCGGGGGGCAAACAGCCCTGCACTATCCCCTTTCAAATAATACGTGAATATCGTCGACGTCGCTTGCGCTGCAGCAACCAGATGGGCATCCCCCATCGGAATGCGGTCCCTGATGGGTCGGACCCGCGTCCGCTCGCCGGACTTTTTCCTGGGAATTCTGCGTATACCCACCTTACAAATAGACGCTTGCCCTGCACAAGGTCGACTTAATCAGAAATCGCAGCGCCGGGCCAGCCTTGATGGTCAGGCCACTTGCCCGTCGCGTCTGGCCAGTTACATAGTGTGTTTGAGTAGCGCACGTAGTGCTGTGAGCGGGCGGGTGTTGAGCACATCCTGCTTTTCCAGCCAGCCGCGCCGCGCCTGACCAATGCCGTAGCGCAGGTTGTCGAAATCGTCGATGGTGTGGGCATCGGAATTGATGCTCACCAGCACGCCTTCTTCCTTGGCCATCTGACAATAGGTGTCGAGCAGGTCGAGGCGTTCGGGATGGGCGTTGAGTTCGAGATAGCAGTGGCGTTCGCGCGCCTTGCGGATGATGCGCAGCATGTCCACGGCATACGGCTCGCGCTGGCCGAGCAGTTCCGTCTGCGGCAGCAGAAACGGCGTCTGCTGCTGCATC
>JANNJF010000066.1:0-4656 GCA_031405715.1 Gammaproteobacteria bacterium
GGCGCGCACCGCCTGCTCTCCCAGGTGCTTGGTCACCGCGTAGACGCCGCGCGGGTTGGGCGCATCGTCGACTCCGTAGCGCTGGCGCGGGCGCTGGCGCCTTGTAGGTGCCGGTCACCGGCTTGCCGAAGAGGATGGAGCCGACGGTGATCACGATGTACAGCAGACCACCAATACTGGCCGCGACCACGCTGACGCCCACGATGCCCATCATGAGATGCGCCATGGGCGGGAACTCATAGCCCATGGGCGCGCCGCTGAAGCTGATGTCCCAATGACGCCGCGGCACACCCAGGGTGCCGGCGCCCATCATGGAGACGGCGAACACCCCCATGCCGATACCGAACAGATAGGGCTGGTATTTGGCCAGACCCTTCAGGATGAGCTGGCGTTGAAACAGTACCGGGATCAGGAAGTAGGTGATGGCCATGAACGCCAGGGTGGTGCCCGCCACTACCGTGGCATGGAAGTGACCCGGCACATAGATGGTGTTGTGGATGATGATATTGATCTGCTCCACGCCCATGGTGACGCCGGAGATGCCGCCGAGGAAGCCGAACAGCAGCAGCGACAGGAACATGCCGGAGAACACCGGATTGCCCCAGGGCGCCTTGCGGATCCACTCGAACAGGCCCTTGTTAAAGCCCTTCTTGCGCTGCGCCACTTCGATGGCGCCCGGCACCGTCAGCCCGTGCACCATGCTCGCCAGCACCGCCAGGTACATGGCGTAACTGGTGTTGAAGATCTTCCATTCGGAACTGATGCCCGGATCCACCAGCAGGTGATGCGCCGACGCCAGCTGCAGGAACAGGATGTACAGCAGGAAGGCGCTGCGGCTGATCTTTTCCGACATGGGCTTGGCGCCGAACACGATAGCGGCGATGGCGTACCAGATGGAGATGTGCGCGGCCACGTTGATCTGCTGGGACGAATGGCCCAGGGCCCACCAGATGGTCCGGTACATCAGGGGATCGATGTGACTGATGTAACCGATGGACCACAGGAACGTCGGTATCAGAATAATGGCGCCCGAGGCGATGGTGAACACGGCGATGATGGCCGCGGTCATGGCGCCGAAGGTCACCAGGGGGATCGAGCCTTCATACGTGCGTTCCTCTTTCGCGATCACCAGGGTGCCGAAGAAGATAAAGCAGCCAATGAGCGCGCCCACGGCAAACAGGATCAGCCCGAGATAAAACCCCGGCTCCGCCTGCATCGGCACATAGGAGGTCATCATCACGCTGGACTTGCCCTGCAGGATCGCCACGTTGGTGATCACCGCCCCCGCCACCATCAGCGCGAAGCCGGCCCAACCCCAGCGCGGCGTCGCCAGGCGCGAACCGAGCAGCGTGGACGAACAGAAATACAGCACCGCGATTTCGAAGAAGATGATCCAGAAGATGAGCATGTCGACGCCATGCCCGGTGAGCGCCATGTAGAACTGATCCGCCGGCAGCAGATGCACCGCCGGCCAGCGCGTCAGGCCCACCAGCAGTGCATAGATACCGCCGATCAGCAGCATGACCACACCGGCCACCGCGTTGGCCTTCATCAGCGCCGCGGCGGGGTTGTGGATGCGCAGTCCGGATTCAGGACAGGTACGGAATTCTGATGCGTTCGCCATGGGTTACTCCTTCACGTAGATTTTGCCCAGCATCGTGTGGTGGCCGATGCCACAGTACTCATTGCACACGATGGAGAAGCTACCGCTCTTATTGGGGGTTAGGGTGACGACCATTTCATAGCCGGGCAATATCTGAAGATTTATATTCTCGGGCTGCAGGGAGAAACCATGCTGCCAGTCCATGGAGGAGATATGCACGCGGTAGCTCTTGCCCTTCTCAAATTCCAGAATGGGCCACCACTGCCACAGGCGCGCGATGAGATACACATCGCTGCCCGCGGGCGGCGCCACCACGGGGATATTCTGTTCGGTTTCCGTGCGCACGGTGTATTGATCGGCCATCGCCTGGGCCTTCTTGCCGAAGGCCTCGGGGGTGGTACGGTAGGCCTCATTGGAGACGTTCTGTTTTCCCGTGACGTGCCAGTAGGGCATCATGAAAAACATGAACAGACACCATATCAGGGCGATGCTGACCCAGACGATTTCAACGCGATCGACGGGTTCGTTCCACCAGATACGTTCAGACGGAGGGTGAATGGCCATGGCGATGCTCCTTGGAGATCGTTAGTTTTTTCGAAGACCCTTGCCGGCTTATTTGGCGATGGGGATGGAGACGATTTCCATGATGCCCCAGAGGATGTAAAACACCGTGGGAAACACCACACCCAGGAACAGCAAAAGAAATGGGTTATCCAGCACCTTTTGCATAACCGGTATTTTTTTGTTGTCGGAACTTTCGTTTGCCATGGGTCGGCCCTCTGGTTTAAGTGATACGTATGATGTTAGAAGCCATCTCAGCACTGCATTTCAAGTCTTTGTCGGGGGACATGACCCACCGGCTTCGACGACCTTCCGCTGGTGGGCATTGCCCACCCTGCACACTACCGGACCCCCTCCCGGGGAACGATCGCCTGACGAGTCTGTTTAATAGCGGTGATTTAAATCCATCGACAGCGGAAAGCGCTTGACCTAGGTCAAATAAGTGCGACAAATCGTCTCAGCCGCGGGCTGGAATATGGCCGCACTTGATGCTACCGCCCGGGATGTGTCAGGCTTCAGACATCGGTCATCACCCAACCCGCTGAACACCATGAATCGAAGACAGTTTTCCATTGGTATCTTGCTGATCGTTGTCGCCCTGTTTGCGGTGCCCATATTCTATGCGCCCAAGCCGCCAGCCTCCGCTGAACCCGGCTTGACCCTGATCCCCCCGCGGGGCGAACTCCCGGCGTTTGAGCTGCGCGATCAACACAACCAGATCTTCGATGTGGCGCGCCTGCGGGGCAAATGGAGCCTGCTGTTTTTTGGCTATACCCACTGTCCGGATATCTGCCCTATGACCCTGGCGACGCTGAAACAGGTGCACCAGCTCCTGGGCGAGAAAAACAAAAACATCCAGTATGTATTCATCACGGTGGACCCGGCGCGGGACACGCCGGAGATAATGGGGAGCTACACCGGTTATTTCCACGCGGACTTTCTCGGCGTTGGCGGTCCCGCGAGCGAACTCGACAAGCTGACCCAGGCCCTGGGTGTCTACTACCGTCTGGACGACAACGCCAAGGGCAACTATCAGGCGGATCACAGCGCGGCGGTGTTCCTGGTGGACCCGCAGGCGCAGTGGCGAGGGCTTTTTGCCTCCCCGCAGAACGCGCAGCATATGGCGGCGAATCTGAGTCGCCTACAGAAATTCTAATGGTGAAATTCTGATGGAGAAATTTCTGATGCGGCGTCTGCCCCTGTTGTTGATACTCCTGCTCACCCTCGGCACCACGACCTACGCCGCCACGGCACTGCATGTACAGAATGCCTGGGTCCAGGAGGCACCGCCCGGCGCGACGGTCCTGGCGGCCTACCTGGTGATCGCCAACCCCGGCGCACAGCCACAGACCCTGGTTTCCGTCTCCAGCCCGGATTTTGCGGCGGTGGAAATCCATACCAGCCAGATCGTCAACGGCATGGCCAGCATGACGCAGCTTAAAGACCTGACCATCCCGGCCAAGGGCCAACAGGTGTTCGCGCCGGGCGGTGCGCACCTCATGCTCCTGCAGCCGAAGCGCGCGCTGCACGCCGGGGACCCGGTGCGCCTGCGGCTGCAATTCAAGGGCGCTGCGGCGCTCGACGTCACCGCCAAGGTAAAGCGCGCCTCCTCCGACACCCATCATCATCACTGACAAGGCGAGCAACGTGACCCGGCTACAGACTCTATTACTTCGCGGCGGCCTCCTGACGCTGGTGTTTTTTCCGCTGCTCCTGACCGGCTGCAAGGAAGGCAAGCAGTTCGGCATGCAACCGCCGACCTTCGATTTCACGCGCATCGACGCCAAAGGCAAGGAATATAAAGGGGACGGTCATTACCCAACCCACCCGTGGGCCTGCGTGCGCGACAACCCCACCACCCTGGTTTGGGAAGTCAAGACCACCGAGGGCCTGCAAGCCGCCGGCAACACCTACACCTGGCTCAACAACGATCCGACCACCAACGGCGGCGACAAAGGCACGGTCGATGGTGGCAGCTGCCTCGACAGCCGCTGCGACACGGAATCCTATATCGCCGCGCTCAACCAGGCGCAGGTTTGCGGCTACAAAGACTGGCGCCTGCCACGGCGCGATGAACTCAGCACCATCGTGGATTACAGCATCCCCCACCCCGGCCCCACCATCGCCAGCCAATATTTTCCCAATACCGACCCCAACGCCTACTGGACCTCCGTGCCCTTCGGCCCGCACGAGAGCGGCGTGTGGGCGTGGCGCTTCGATCACGGTTATGATTTCGTGGAGCAAAAGAACAAGGCCCTGCATGTCCTGGCGGTGCGCGGCACACCAGCGCTCGCAAAAAAGAAATAAACGCGGGGGTTGAATTACAGAGGGGAACACTAACGGGAGCACAAGCCGAAAAGTGTGCGACGGGTGTTGTCCCTTCCCCCTTTTAGGGGGAAGGTTAGGATGGGGGGTGTAACGCTGAACGACCACCAGAAGAATCAACCAGGCGACCACCACGAAAGCAAGATCTCTACTCAAGGGCTGGCAAG
>JANNJF010000067.1:0-1908 GCA_031405715.1 Gammaproteobacteria bacterium
GATCTTCGCGCTGCAACGCCGTGGCCTGATGAAAGGCACCGCCGAGCAGTTCCAATACATCATGCGCGATGAAGTGATGCATTGCAGCTTTGGCCTGCGTACCATCAAGCAGATTCTCATCGAGAATCCCATCACCCTGGATAAAAAGGCGGTACGTCAGATGTGGGACGAAGCCGAAGATGCCGAAGCCGGATATGCCGGCTACATCCTGCGTGAACCCATGCTGGGCTACAGCGTCGAAGATCACATCGAGCAGTTTCGTTACATCGCCAACCGCCGCGCCCGGCAGCTGGGTATGGAAGAGCCGTTCCCGGGCGCCGAGTGCCGGTTCACCTGGCTGGACGAGCAGTCGAACATCAGAAAAGAGAAAAACTTCTTTGAAACAAAAGTGACTGAATATCAAACCGGAGGGGGTTTGAACTGGGAATAACTGAAACTGATCTTGCCGCGGGATTCCGGACACCAAGGCAAAAGGACGGGGACGTGTTTGTATTTCAACAAACTCAATCCGAAAGACAGGAGAGGGGATCAGTACAGAGGTTGTCTAATTTTGTTTACTAGAAACGCGAATTAACGCCAGCTCGGTTGGCTGGCGCGACAGTTGCGCTACATGAGCACCTGAGTGGGCACCGCCCACCAGCAAGTGCCCATTAACGTCCCGTGTGGTGTCAGTTGGCTGGCGCGGCGGCTGCGGGCCGAGGGTGGGATAGCAGGCGTATCAGTTCGCTTCTGTCTTCAGCGGGCTTTTTCTTTTGAAGCGCTTGAGCGAATTCCAAGGCCGTCATGTCGTTGAGGGACTTGCTCTTGATGTTCGCATCCGCGCCGTGCTCGATCAAAAACTTTGCCCGTTCGGCGTCGTTGTAGAGAACGCTCGCGTGCAGCGGCGTAAGGTCATCCGGTTTACGAAAGTAGTTATGGTTCGCGCCATTGACGTCCAAACCCTTCGCGATGAAAAACTCCGCGATGTCGTATTTCTTTTTCGACTCAACATTGAGGATAGGATCGAGCCCGCCGATGGCAAGCTCCTTCATGTCTTCGTCATTGCCGCGGTAGTTTTTCATGTAGTACTCACAAAGACCGCTCGGGATTCGTGTGCCGCCTTCACCGGCGCTGCACAGGATCAAGTGAAGCATCGCCATCTCCGTCATGGCATACACCATCAATCCAAAAATCGTTCCCCCGATGAGCGCGACGCCCGCGACACCAACTTTAAGATATCGGTTATTCATGGCATCAACTCCATACCTTCAGCATGCCGTGTGCCGGTTTTTGATAAGCGAGAAAAGCGCCAATCCGCTTATTCGGAGTGGCACCCGCAACAAAGTCTAGAACTAGGCGTTTCCTGAAGGATAAAACCAACACATCCAATACAAACTGGTACACCTTCACGTTCATCAGATCGTGGACGGTGGCATGCTTGAACCAGAGCTTGGACGCCTTCTTGCCAAAACTCTTGAGGATTTCGCGCGCCCCTTTGGCCGGGTTGGCGGTGCCCTCAATCAGTGCTGTAACAAACCCGATCGCATAAGACGCATCAATCGCCTCCACCAAAAGGCCCTGAGCGAATTCTCGCAAGCCGTCGCTCATGGGCAGCGAATCGATGAGCGCATGGTCCGTCGGTCTAAATATGAATTTCAGAACAATGCGGGTTTCTTCCTCGTTAAAAAGCAATTCTTCCGCTTTGAACTGACGAAGCTGCTTGAAATTACTCATGACAATGCCCTTATCTCCATGGGCTGGGTGAGAGGAAGAATAAACACGCTTTCTCGCCCAGTCAACAAGAGACCTCTTCCTACCCTCGGGGATTGTCAGGGAGGCGGGGACAGCTGAGCTCAGGACTGTGCCGGGCTGCGAGGGTACGACGGCTTGCCGCTGCTGCTAAGGTGTAGTGCCCTACCTAAGAGCCAT